>JAOZLU010000766.1 GCA_029934695.1 Desulfobacterales bacterium
TTGATGCTTGATGCTTGATGCTTGATGCTTGATGCTTGATGCTTGATGCTTGATACTGGAAATTTGAAACTCTGTCGGCAATCTTATTCAAATCTTTGCAGATAATTTTTTCAAGAGGAAAGAAATGTTTACGATTCATACAGTCCGAACCGGAAGCCATCTGCTGCTTTCTGAAAAAGAATTCTCCCATCTTCTTCAGAAAGCCCGTCAGATTGAACCCATCGAAGTCGTTGAAACCCAGGCGGGAGTCATTGAAACTGAAGAAGATCGTCAGGCTTATCTTGAAGGCATGAAAGACTTGGAGCAGGATAAAATAATTGATTTTAATGAGTTAAAGTCATCGTGGCTACTTGGAAAATCCGCTGATGTATAGACTAAAATTCAGAAAACAGGTCGTCAAGTTCATCAACTCCCGTTCTCCGAAGGAAAGGAGAGCCATTGCAGAAACCCTGACGGAGTTGGAAAGTAATCCGTATCAGAACAATTTGGATATCAAATCATTGAAAGGTTGCCATAACAAGTATCGCCTGCGAATAGGAAACTATCGTTTCCTGTATACTATAATTCAAGATCAAGTTTTAATTTATTTTTATAAAGCGGATACTCGGGGCGACGTATATAAATAGGAAAAACACAGCCAATCGCCCTGCTCGCACTGGAGGAATCCGAGTTGGAGCAGTTGTAACTTAAAACTTAAAACTATCGAAAGAAAGGAATAAACATGGAAATAGCAGGTAAAAATATTGTTATCACAGGAGCCGGAAGAGGCATGGGCCGCCAATTTGCGATGGATTTGAAAAAACTCGGTGCGAAGCCTTACGCGCTGGATGTCATTCAGGAGAATCTGGACGCGCTGAAAAATGAAACCGGGATTCCGGGCAAGGTTGTGGATGTCACGAATGAGGATGAGGTTGCGGCATTTTTTGACAGTTACACAGCGGAAAACGGCGCACCGGATGTCCTGGTCAACAATGCAGGAATTACAGCAGATTCGCTTTTCATCAAAAAGAAAGGAGATGATATAAAAAAATTCTCTCTTTCCAACTGGCAAAAGGTAATTGACGTAAACCTCACCGGCGTTTTTCTCTGCGCCAGGGAGGCTTCGGCCCAGATGGTGAAACACGGAGTAAAGGGCCTGATCCTCAATATCTCATCCGTAAGCCGCCACGGAAATGTCGGGCAGACCAACTACTCGGCCACAAAAGCAGGCGTGGCTGCCATGACAGTGACGTGGGCAAAAGAACTGTCACGGGCCGGCATAAGGGCCGTTGCCATCGCACCGGGGTTTATCAGAACGGAAATGACAGAAAAAATTGATCAGAAAATTATTGACAAAATCACCGTCATGATACCGTCCGGCAGATTTGGCGAGATGAAAGAAATCTCACGGACCGTGCAATTCATCATTGAATGCGATTACGTCAACGGCAGAACCCTTGACATTGACGGCGGACTCAGGATCTGAAAGCATAAATGTAAACTTAAGGAACACTCCCGTGCCGGACGGGATTACAAATCCCGTCCAGCCAGCCCTTAAGTTTACACTTATGAATCTGAAAGTTTTAAGTTTTAGGCTTGAACTTTTTTTTGCCGGACAGCGTGGTCTGACCTCAAGCTGCCATTTTTTTAATATAGAAGGGAAATATGAAAATCATTTCTTATGAATATAAACAATCAGGGGAGACGGAGTGGAAATTTTCAAAGGTCGAACTGAGAAATATGAATTTGCTGGTAGGCGATTCAGGAACCGGGAAAACTGTATTTTTAAATACGATTTTTAATTTGGCCAGTATTGCTTTCACGTCAGAGCCTCTTTTGTATGGTCATTGGAGGATTACATTTGAGCAGGATAAGTCTGTTTACCATTGGGAAATTGAGGCTGAACAATTCTCCAACGGCAAAACCCTGTTAATGATGGAGCATCTTTCCCAAGAGACAGAGAACGGAAATATTCCGATTATTGAGAGAAAAGGGGATTTGTTCAAATTTTCAGGAAAGGAAATTCCCAAATTGTCAAGAGAGAATACCAGCATATTTCTTTTGAGAGAAGAGGAACAAATCAAGCCACTGCATCGTGGTTTTGGCAATATATCACGGAGAAATTTCTCGGAAAATGCATTGAACGAAAATATTCGACAAGAATCCATCTCCGCCAATTTTTCAGACGAGCAAACATATCTTTTAAAACTCCGTGACCTGGATGCAGGTGTCAACTTGAAATTATATTTCCTTTCCCGGGAAAAGCCGGAAATTTTTCAGATACTTTGTGATTATTACACAGAAGTTTTTCCGTTCATAGAAAAAGTCGAAATTAAAGATTTGAAAGAGCTTAAACCTTATATGGAAGCTACAGGTATGTTCACCCCGGTTTTCTGTATCAAAGAAAAATATGTTGATCATTGGATACCTGCAGATCAGCTCTCTTCAGGAATGAAGAAAGTTTTGCTTGTTCTGACCGATGTATGTATCTTTCCCGAGGAAGGCATCTATCTGATGGATGAATATGAAAATTCTCTGGGGATAAACGCCATAAATTTTTTTCCTTCGTTTTTAGCGGATATTGAAACAGACAAACAATTTATTATCACAAGTCACCATCCTTACATTATCAACAAAATTCCTGTGGAAAACTGGTTTATCTTTCATCGAAAGGGATCAGAGATAAAGATAAGATATGGCAGAGAGAATGTGGAGCGTTTCGCCAGATCAAAACAACAGCGGTTTATTCAATTAATAAATGACCCCTTTTATAATGAGGGGGTTGAACAATGAATATGTTTGTCGTTGTTGAAGGTGAAATCGGAGAAAGACGAGTTTATGAAAAATGGATTCCTTTTGTTAATCCGAAGATGATCTGGGTTGAGAGTATCTTTGATATATCAGAAAACAACTTTGCCATCATTGCAGGAGGAGGTTATCCGAATTATTTTGAAGTCATAGAAAACGC
>JAOZLU010000177.1:0-2262 GCA_029934695.1 Desulfobacterales bacterium
GCTGCCTTGACCACTTTGAACAGGGTTTTCAGCATCCCCTCCCCTTTGATCAGATCCTCGTACCGTTTCTCACCCCCCAGTTGCCGGGCCATCAGAACCTCATTGGCGAAGTTGTCATATTCATCAATCAGCAGATAAAGTTTGTACGGGGTTGTCTGAACTGCGGTCAGAGTTGACTGTAGCGAGGCTATGGCGTCGCGGGGATTGAACTCAATCGGATAGGACAGCAGCTTTTTATACCGTTCCGCAAAATTTTTCATCGCCTCATTCAGGTGGTTGTGCAGGGCTTCCCGGATTTCTTCCACATCTCCCTGTGTCTCAATTCCGGAAAAGTTCCATTTCAGAATCAGATACCGGTTATGCGTCGCCGTCGGGTTCTGTCCGATTGCCAGATGACCGAACAGTTTCTCAAACTCATCGGCCCGGTTCACATCGTAATAGTTCCGCAGGGTTGAAAGCCACAGGCTTTTGCCGAATCGGCGCGGGCGCAGGAAAAGTATGGTCTTTCCCATCTCCTCCGTCAACGGGATTCGGTCGGTCCGGTCTATATAAAAATATTTTTCAGTGACAATGTCATAAAAATCGGCGTTTCCATAAGGGAATTTCATACTTTTTCCTCCAATTATCAATTTTTGCCAACCTTCCGGCCAAAAAGAATTCCCAGTTTCTTCATTTTTTTTCTGAGAGTTGACGGGTGAATGTTGAGCAGCCGGGCTGCCCCCTTTTCTCCTTCCACCTTGCCGCCGCATAAGTCCAGAACCCGTCGGATATGGCCGGATATAACCGCATCCAATTCCAATAATTCGTCAACCTCAGTATTGTTCTCAGCAGGAGCTTTGCTGGCCTGGACGCGGAGATCATTGAATGTAAGTGCCTCGCCCCGGCTCAGAATCAGAGCGTGTTCCACTGTGTTCTCCAGCTCTCGCACGTTGCCCGGCCATGGGTAGGCCATCAGGCGGTCAATGGCTCCGGGGGCCAGGAAGGGAATGTTGCCCAGCTTCATTTCCCGGAATTTTTTCTGCATAAAGTGCTGCACCAGTGCGGGGATATCCGCACTTCGCTTTCTGAGCGGCGGTATGGTAATCGGAAAGACTTTCAGACGAAAGTAGAGATCCTCCCGGAATTTGTTCTGTACGAGCATTTTTTCCAGATTCCGGTGAGTGGCCGCTATGATCCTGATATTCACTTTGATGAAGTCAGTCCCGCCCACTCGCTCAATCTCTTTTTCTTGGAGGACTCGTAACAGCCTCACCTGAGCCTCTGGAGGCAGTTCTCCGATTTCGTCCAGAAAGATGGTGCCGTGGTCGGCGCGCTCGAAACGCCCCCGCCTTTGGGAAAGCGCGCCGGTGAACGCCCCTTTTTCGTGACCGAACAGCTCGCTGTCCATGAGGGTCTCCGGGATGGCTCCGCAGTTTACCTTGATGAAAGGGCCGTGCTTACGGGGAGATGAATTATGGACGGCGTTGGCGATCACCTCCTTGCCAGTGCCGGTTTCTCCCAGCAGGAGGACCGGGCTGTCCAGCGGCGACACTTGGAAGACCAGTTCCATTACGCGCTTGAGGCCGAAGTCGGCGCCGATGATATCCTCGCCGGCCAGACGCCGCAGCTCATCCTGCAAATACCGGTTGTCATCGGCCAGCAGGTCTCTGAGTTCCCGAAGCTCCCGGTATCTCAGGCTGTTGGTGAGGGCAATGGCAAACGGCTCGTTCAGCAGACTCAGAAGCCGGACATGCTCTGCATTGAATTTTTTCTTCCCGTCACTGAGGACCGAAAGAACGCCCAGAACCTTCCTTTCCAGTATAAGGTCCACGACCACAGCCGACAGATTGAGTGCGTCGAGTTTCTCGGCCACCGGGCTTGTCACCTCATCGTCACCTATCCGATCAACGAGTCTGACGTGAACCGAACGCTGATCTTTAATCTGCCTGCGGGCTTTCGGCGACAGCGGGGTTCTGATTGACAGGAGTTCGCTCCTGTCATGGGTGGCGTGAGCAATAGTTTCAACAATCCCCAGTCCGCGGTCATAGACGTGAAAACTCATCTGGCCTGCCGGGATGAAGTCTTTGATGTATAGCAGACATTGCCGTAATGCCTTTTCGATCTCCAGACTCCCGCAGATTCTGAGGGTCGCTTCTCGAAAAAAAACTTTTTCGTCCATTATCGTGTTTTCTTGACAGTGAATGCCCCTGCTGTTGATTTCCAGAATCTCACACAAAGACACAAAGATCACAGGGAACAGCCTTTTCTTTGTGTTCTTTGTGC
>JAOZLU010000177.1:2362-11650 GCA_029934695.1 Desulfobacterales bacterium
TTCCAAATGTCACACAAAGACACAAAGATCACAGGGAACAGCCTTTTCTTTGTGTTCTTTGTGCCTTTGTGTGGGCCTGCTGTTGATTTCCAAATGTCACACAAAGACACAAAGATCACAGGGAACAGCCTTTTCTTTGTGTGAGTCCGCTGTGGAAATTTTTGCACAGATGATTTTCAAAAGATTCACCCCAAATTATTTTTCACGGTCCGTTCTGAAAAAACGCCCTTGTTCTGTACTATTTTCCAGTTTATCCCAAAACTGGAAAATAGTACAGCTTTTTCTTCACCATAGCACAGTTCTGTCAATTCAACTTTGTAAGTAACTGAATTTACAGTACTGCAAATTTTGGCACACTTTATGCTATAAATAAATGGTAGAACAAAACACCGAACAGGGGGGGAACACTATGGAATGGCTGGAAATCATTAAGGTGCGGGCTGCCGGCGTCGGGGAGGGAATGAATACCGAACTTTTGCAACAGGTGGAAGAAATTTTGGAATCGCCCGGGCTTACGAAAGCCAGAGTTTACGCTCATGCCTCTGTAAACAACGACCTGATGATTACCCTGACATGGATTACGGACAGCCCCCGGCCTTGGGGAAGCGACTTGGGGCACAGCCTTTCCCAAGAATTCAAACGGTACGGTCTGGTGGACCATTCTGTATGGACTGAAAGGTCCCACAACGGTCTGATTGTACAAAATACCGAGAAATCTGCATGAAGTGTCGAGGCAAATTTGGTGTCAATCTGAATTTATCAAAATCAAGCAAGAAGGAGATATCTGTTATGCCAGAAAAAGACTATCAATTAGGAGAAAATTATCAGTATCCTCTGATTATCAAAAAATTGCTGGACACCCCCCTTATCTATTCGCCGGATCAGGAAATCGTTTACAGGGACAGAATGCGCTATACCTATAAAACTATGGGAGAGCGAATCAACAGGCTGGCAACGGGACTTGAGGCACTGGGGGTAAGTCAGGGAGATACCATAGCTGTATTTGACTATGACAGTCACCGCTATCTCGAATGCTATTTTGCAATTCCGATGATGGGTGCGGTGTTGCAGACTGTGAACTGGAGATTGTCAGCAGATCAGATCAGCTACACCCTCAATCATGCGGAAGCAAAGATCATTATGATCCACGCGGATTTTCTCCCCATACTGGAAAGCATAAGAGAGAAACTGACCTCGGTCAGGACAGTGATTCTGCTCTCCGAGGATGGCGCAAAACCGGACACAAAGCTTGAAATTCATGCAGAATACGAACAGATACTGGCATCTGCTTCTGCATCCTACAATTTCCCGGACATGGATGAAAACACAAAAGCCACGACATTCTACACCACCGGAACCACAGGGTTGCCCAAGGGCGTCTTTTTCTCTCATCGGCAACTGGTGCTTCATACCCTTTCAGCGGCTGTAGCACTCGGTTCTTACCATACCGTCGGCCGATTCAGGTCAGATGATGTGTATATGCCGATCACGCCGATGTTCCATGTTCATGCCTGGGGTATTCCTTATATTGCCACTCTGCTCGGAGTAAAACAGGTATATCCCGGACAATATGAACCGGCCATGCTGTTGAAACTGATCCGGGATGAGAACGTGACCTTTTCTCATTGCGTACCCACAATTCTGCAGATGCTTCTGGGCAGTCCTGACGTAAAAGACACGGACCTCTCCAATTGGAAAGTCGTCATCGGGGGCGCAAGGCTCCCTAAAGGGCTTGCCAAAGCAGCCAAAGACCTCGGCATAGATATTTATACCGGATACGGAATGTCGGAAACCTGTCCGATCATCAGCCTCGGGCTCCCCAAATTGGAAATGATGGATTGGGAAGAGGATAAAAAACTGGACATCATTGTCAAAACAGGACTTCCCATACCGCTTGCCGAGATTCAGGTGGTGGATACGAATGAAAAGCCCCTGCCCTGTGACGGGAATTCTGCCGGGGAAGTGGTGCTGCGATCCCCCTGGCTGACACAAAACTATTTCAAGGAAGAGGAGAAAACCAAAGAACTCTGGATCAACGGATGGCTGCATACCGGAGACGTGGGCAATGTTGATGCGGAAGGATATCTCCAGATCACCGACAGGATAAAGGATGTGATCAAAACCGGCGGTGAATGGGTATCTTCGCTGGATTTGGAAAATATGATGAGTCAGCATGAGGCCATTCTGGAATCTGCTGCTATCGGCGTGCCAGATGAGAAATGGGGCGAAAGGCCCATGATGCTTGTGGTCATACGACCTGAATTTAATGACAAAGTGACTGCCGAGGATTTGAAAGTATTCATGAAAAAATTTGTCGATCAGGGCCAGTTGCCGAAATACGGCGTTCCTGACCGTTATGAGTTCGTGAATGAAGTTCCCAAAACCAGCGTGGGAAAGATAAACAAGAAGCAGATACGCGAAGATTACAACTAATCTCAGCAGACTGGAAAAGCTCCTGTCGGATTGACAAATCCGGCAGAGATGGAGTGCTGAAATGAAATTTTAGCACATTTTCTCAGGGAGCCGTATGCGTGAGACAGTGCTAAAATTTCATTTCAGCACTCCTTGGCACAAACCAAAGAACGGAGGAATATATGTCAGATTTGTCAATTCCCCTGACAGATGAGGAAAAAGCGCGGTATTCTGTCCTGAACAAAGAGAATCTTGAATTTCTCATGAACCGCTACAATAAGGTCAACCGGTGGGTCATTGCCGATATGATCCGCAGGAGCAGTTATCATTATCCTGATAAAAAAGCGCTGATTTTCGGAGATAAATGCCTGACCTACGCGGAACTGGAAGCGGAGAGCAACCGTGTTGCCAACGCCCTGATTGACCTCGGCGTGGAAAAATACGACCGGGTTGCGATTCTGGCCCATAATACGACGCATCATGTCCTGACCTGGCTCGGATGCTGCAAAGCAGGCGCGGTATATTTGGCAATCAATTATCTTTTGCGGGGAAAGGATATCTCATACTGCATCAATCATTCCGAAAGCAGCGTCTTTATCGTCGAAGACGGCCTTTATGATCTTGTCAAAGATGTCCTGGATGACATGCCTTCCGTGAAGACCCTAATCTGGTCAGACGAAGGCATAGGAAAACCGCCGGAAGATGAGCGGTTCAAGGAGTTTGATTCGTGGTGCAAAGCGTATCCCGCCACAGAACCTGATACGCTTCTCCATATTGAAGATCCCTGTCAGATGACTTATACCAGCGGAACAGAATCCCTGCCCAAAGGGGTTATTATCAGCAATCAGGCGCTTATGGCACAGTACATGGGATGTATTGTGGACGGCAAGTATGATGAGAATGATATCAATGTGAATGCCCTGCCGATCTTCCACTGCGCCCAGCGGGATGTGTTTATGAATCCCATGTTCTGGGTCGGCGGGACCAACATCATGACGGCACCGGATGTCGGACAGATTCTCAAGACCATTGCGGATAACAAGGCAACCATGTTTTTTGCACCTCCGACTGTGTGGATCGGCCTGCTGAGGCATCCTGATTTTGACAAATATGACCTGTCCAGTCTCAGGAAGTGCTACTACGGCGCTTCGATCATGCCGGTGGAGGTGTTGAAAGAAATACTGGATCGCCTCCCGGGGAGTCAGGTCTTCAATTACTACGGGCAGACAGAGCTTGCCCCCTATCATACGATCCTGAAAGCCGAGGATGCGATGAAGAAACTCGGGTCCGCGGGCATGGCGGGGCTGAATATGGAAACCCGTCTGGAAGATAACAGCAACGCCCCGATTGATCAGGCAGGGATTCCCGGGGAAATCTGCGGAAAAGGCCCGCACGCCCTGACCATGTATTTCAAAGACCCGGAGAAAACCGAGGAAGCCATGAAAGGCGGCTGGTTTCATTCCGGCGATATTGGTGTGATGGATGAAGACCGTTATATTTCCGTGGTTGATCGCAAAAAGGACATGATCAAAACTGGCGGTGAGAATGTTTCCACCAGGGAGGTGGAAGAGGTCATCTATCTGGACAGTCGCGTTGAAGAAGTTGCCGTGGTCGGTGTTGACCATCCCCTGTGGGTGGAGGCGGTCACTGCCATCGTCGTTCCCCGGAAGGGGGAAGAAATCGGTGAGCAGGAGATTGTCGCTCTCTGCAAAAAAGAGCTTGCGCCCTTTAAAGTCCCCAAGAAGATAGTGCTTGTTGATGCGCTTCCCAAGACACCCACTGGGAAGATATTGAAGCGGGAAATGCGGGTAACTTATAAGGACCTGTTTTCAGAATAAGTGCCTGGAAAGAAACCCGGCTTTTTCGGGAAAGAGAGGAATCGGATCATTCAGGAAAAAGCCGGGGTTTCTCTCTTACCTAAAATTTTACGGATAATATTTCAATGAAAAATCGAGTCGTCATAGCAGGATGGGGACAGATTACCCAGGGAAAAGAGCAAACGGAGAATATCCTGGATCCTCTGGAACTGATGACAGAAGTCTCTCTCCGTGCAGGTGATGAGGCACGCTCCGCTGATATTCTGCGAAATCTTGACGGGGTAATGGTGGTAAGGGTTCTGAGCAAGTATTATGCTTCCGCAGCCCGTCAGTTGGCTGAAAAAATCGGAGCAACCCCCCGCTTTGCCAGCGTCTCGAATATCGGCGGGAATTCCCCCCAGCTTTTAGTCAACAAAGCAGCGGGAATGATCGCACGGAGGGAATTGGAAACGGTTCTGATCGCGGGTGCGGAGGCTTATTATCCGAGAGGTGGAAAAAAAGAACCGGAGAATGCTCTCTTTCAAGGCGTACCCGATGGCTATCAGGGCGATGGCACCGTCGGAAGCACCGAATCTGAGACGATACACGGAATGGCGATGCCCATACACGGTTTTCCACTTTATGAAACGGCCCTGTGGGCAGCATCCGGCTTGGAATTGGCAGCCTATCAGGAACAAATCGGGAACCTGTGGGCCACGTTCAGTGAAGTGGCTGCGACGCATCCGAATTCATGGACAAATACGCCCCGAACCGTTGAGGAAATTATTACGCCGACGGGGACAAACCGCCTTATCTCGTTTCCTTATACCAAATTTATGAACCCGTTGATCAGTGCTGATCTCGGGGCTGCCATTATTCTCATGTCTGAGGAAAAGGCAAGACAATATGCCCAGGGGAAGAAACGGCCCGTCTATTTTCTTGGAGGAGGCTATGCAGAGGATCGGCAGCGTTTTCTTATTCAGAAGTCGGATTTTATCTCAAGTCCTCCCCTTAAAGCAGCGGTTCGCAAAGCCCTGCAACGGTCTCACCTGTCGTTGGACGAGATTAAGTGCTTTGATATTTACAGTTGTTTTCCCTGTGCTGTGTCTGTTGCCCGGCGAATGTTGGCCCTGAAAAATGATGATCCCCGGGCTTTGACACTCACTGGCGGACTTGGTTTTTTTGGCGGACCGGGAAATAATTACAGCCTTCACGCAGTGGCAACCCTTGCCGACGCTATCGCCAACGGGAAAAATGACAATGGCATGATCACATCTCTCGGATGGTTCATGCACAAACATGCAGTGGGTGTATATAGTGCGTTTCCGGCTGACACAGATATTGAATACCATGATTTGGAAGATGAAAAGGAATATGTTGCAGGTGAGGAGCCAGTTGAGATTATCGAACAAGCATCGGGAAAAGGGGTTATTGAAACCTACACAGTTATCTATTCAAGGAATGGCGCACCGTTATATGCTATTATTTACGGGAAAACAGATCAGGGACTTAGGTTTGTCGCTCAGACGCATTCCGACCCGAATGTTTTTGACACCCTGACAACCCGGAATCAGGTGGGAAGATCGGTTCACTTGAAATACGATGCCCAAAAAAACAGAAATATCGCCGAACTATAGAACATAAAACTTCCTAAGTTACCAGTTCGTAGTTCCGCCTTCAGGCGGTGCCCGGGTTTCAGTTCGACACCGCCTAAAGGCGGAACTACGAACTGAATCTAACTTGGAAGTCTGAAATCGCAAATCAGGAGAAAATTTGAACCATGGCACAAGTCATTGCAGATCGAAGGGATGTTGACTTTATCCTTCATGAACAGTTGCAGGTCGAGGAACTGAGCAAACACGAAAAATTTGCAGAGTTCAACAGAAAAACAGTGGATATGATCATATCCGAAGCGCGCAATCTCGCGGTCAAAGAAATCCTTCCGACTCAGAAACTCGGAGATGAGGAAGGGTGCAGATTTGAAAACGGAAAAGTAAGCCTTCCGGAATCATTTCATAAAGCTTACAGCCTCTTCAGAGAGGGTGAATGGATTGCCTTATGTGATGATCCCGAATGGGGCGGACAGGGAATGCCCGCAGCCGTCTCGCTGGCAGCAAGCAATTATTTTAACGGCGCAAACTATGCATTTATGATCAATGTGGTACTGACCCACGGTGCCGGAAAATTGGTCGAGACATTCGGGACTGACAAACAGAAAGAACTTTTCCTCAGGAAAATGTACACTGGCAAATGGGGCGGAACAATGCTCCTCACCGAACCGGAAGCAGGATCGGACGTGGGTGCGCTGACCACTTCCGCGGTTAAAAATGCTGATGGAACCTATTCCATCAGCGGAAACAAGATATTCATTTCCAGCGGAGAGAATGACCTGGTGGAAAACATCGTTCACCCGGTTCTGGCGAGAATTGAGGGTGCTCCCCCGGGGACCGGAGGCATCTCCCTGTTTCTTGTTCCCAAAATATGGGTCAATGATGATGGAAGTCTCGGCGAGTTCAATGACGTAGTCTGCACCGGTATTGAAGAGAAGATGGGTCTTCACGGGAGCGCAACCTGCTCTCTCACGCTCGGCAGCAAGAACGAATGCAGGGGAACCCTCCTCGGCAAAGAAAACAGAGGGATGCGGGCCATGTTCGTGATGATGAACGAGGCCCGCCTGCTTGTGGGAATGCAGGGGTTTGGCTGTGCATCGGCATCTTATATGAATGCGCTGAATTACGCCAGAGAGCGAATTCAGGGAAAGCATCTTCTGAAACTGAGGGACAAAGATGCGCGGTCGGTCCCCATCATTCAGCATCCGGATGTGCGGCGAATGCTCCTGACCATGAAGGCTTATGTGGAAGGAATGCGAAGTCTTCTCTATTATGTCGGATATTGCGAAGACAGGATCAGAATCAGTGATGATCCCGATGAAAAAGCCGGATATCAGGGGCTTATTGATGTTCTTATTCCCATAGCCAAGGGCTACGTCACAGACAAGTCTTTTGAGGTTTGCAATTTTGGTGTTCAGATTTATGGCGGATACGGTTATACCAAAGAATATCCTCAGGAACAACTGCTCCGGGATTGCAAAATTACCCAGATATACGAAGGCACCAACGGCATTCAGGCCATGGACCTTCTGGGAAGAAAACTGGGACTGAACAAAGGGCAATCTTTCAAAAACCTTCTCGGAGAGATGAACAAGACTGTTGCAGAAGCCAAAAATATCGCCGGTTTGGAGGGACTTGCCTCCGGGGTGGAGAATGCAGTGAACAAGCTGGGAGAAGTCGCACTGGATATAGGGACAACCGCCAGGTCTGAAAAAGTGATGAATGCTTTTGCCTCTGCCTGTCCGTTTATGGAAGTCACCGGAGATGTGGTCATGGCCTGGATGCTTTTGTGGCGGGCCACTGTCGCGGCTCAGAAACTGGAAAAGGGCGCAAAGAAAAAAGATGCTGTATTCTATGAAGGCCAAGTCAGAACAGCCCAGTTTTTTATCAACGCTCTTCTCCCGGTTACTATCGGAAGAATGACAGCCATCCTTGCAAACGACGGCACTGTTGCGGAAATCTCCGAGGATGCTTTCGGAGGAAAATAAGCAGTTTGTAGGACACGAATAAACACGGATCGTGAAAATATCGGGCCGGACGGGATTTGCCCGGGCCGGACGGGATTTGCAATCACGTCCGGCCTAAATTATCCGTGTGTATCCGTGTCCTTCCAGCTCGAAAAAGGAGACGAACATGAAAGAAGTTGTCATCGTTTCAGCCTGCCGTACAGCAATTGGCGCATTCGGCGGAGCTTTGCGTGATATGAACGGCGCGGCCATCGCCAGCGTCACCATGAAAGAAGCCATAAAAAGAGCGGGGATTGATCCGGCGGTTATTGATGATGTCCGATACGGATGCTGCCTCGAACATCACGACACCCTGAATGTCACCCGTGTGGGTTCGCTGTTGGCCGGAATACCCGACACTGTTCCCGCAGCCACCATCAACCGGGTGTGCATATCGGGCATGGAAACTGTCATTTCCGGCATGGCGATGATTCAGGCGGATATGGCGGATGTCATTCTCGCGGGCGGTGTCGAACACATGTCCGGCGCGCCTTACACTGTTCCCAAAGCCAGATGGGGATGCCGTTTGCAGGATCAGGCATTTGTTGATTCCGTGATTCACGCGCTTCATTGCGGGTCTCACATCATGCCGCTTTCCAATGACGGGCCCCTGAACACTAAGGAAGCCCCCATGAGTTTTTTTGTGGGAAAGCCGTATATTATGGGACACACCGCGGAATTTATAGCCCAGCACCTGAACATCAGCAGGGAGGAGATGGACGAAGTTGCGCTCAGAAGCCACAACAATGCGGAAAGGGCAACCCAGGACGGTTCTTTTAAGGAAGAGATTGTTCCGGTTGAAGTGCCTCAGCGAAAAAAAGACCCGATCATTTTTGACAAAGACGAACATTTTCGGCCCGGCATCACCATTGAAAAGCTGCGAGGTCTTCCGCCCGGTTTTATTCCCAAGACCGGCAAAGTCACCGCGGGAAATTCGAGCGGCATCAATGACGGGTCAGCAGGGATGGTCATTATGTCCGCTGAAAAGGCAGAGGAACTGAATCTGACACCGCTGGCGAAGATTAAAGCCGTGAGCAGAGGCGCATGTCATCCCTCGGTCATGGGAATCTCTCCTGTGCCTGCGGTAAAGACTCTGCTTGAAAAAAGCGGCCTTAATATCGAGGATTTTGAACTTATCGAACTTAATGAAGCCTTTGCTGCCCAGTACATCGGGTGCGAGAGAGAACTTGGCCTGAACAGGGAAATCACCAACGTGAACGGATCAGGCATTGGCCTGGGGCATCCTGTGGGTGCAACCGGCGCGAGGATAATGGTAACGCTCATCCACGCCATGAAACAAAGAGGCAAAAGCCTCGGTCTTGCAACGCTCTGCGGCGGCGGTGGGGTTGCAATGGCGTGTGCAATTGAAATGGTTTGATGTTTGATGTTTGATGTTTGATGCTTGATGCTTGATGTTTGATGTTTGATGTTTGATGCTTGATGCTTGATGCTTGATGTCTGATG
>JAOZLU010000767.1 GCA_029934695.1 Desulfobacterales bacterium
TTATTATAAAAGCAATCCTGAATTTACTGTGCAACGCATTTGTTCCGTTTTTTCTGATTATAGCGGATTTGGGGGAAACCCGGGACAATTTGCAAAATTGTCATACCACCTCTTTTACACTCCCAGCCAACTGACTCACGAAACATTCAGCCAGCCGCCCTTCAAGAAAAAGCATTATTTTCCCATTATCATTGGCAAGCTGTTTCAGCAGAGGTCTTGTCACTTCAGCATCCAAAGCACTGGCAGTCCATGCTGCAAGTCCCCGGATCGTCACATCTTCCGAGGTCATATAGGGACAGAGGAAAGGGGCAGCATCCCAGACAAGTTCCGGCCGGGCATGAGCCAGCCTTCCCAGCCCCCACAGGACACCCCTTTGGAGAATTTTGTGTTCAATAAAGTTTCCGTCTTCCCGGATATACGATATGAGAATGCGGTGATACTCGGCAGCCAGCTTTTCGCTCCGGGCCATGATTTCACCCATGGCCTCGGGCGATCCCCAGCCGATCCCCCCGGATTCATCATTCAGATTCCATAGGAGGCGGCGCATGATCACGCGGGCAGATTCCATATCGTGTTCGGCAAGATCCGAGACAACAGCGCCCATTGCCGTCACAGCACGCCATTTTACAATTTCATCTGTGCTGCAGAAAAAAGAGAAAAGAGGATTTACCGCCTGTCTTGATGGAAGCTGGCGGATCGCTTCAAGACTTTTTTCAAAATCTTTCCGGCTGAGAAGCTCAAGGATATTCTTTTTCAGTTTTCTCCCAGTAAAGTGAGGAATGCTTTTTGTATTATCAAAATTCATATATCTGCCATCTGAATAACTCGAAAGTGAAAGATTACAGTAAAAAGTTGGGTGCCGGACGGGGTTGCAAACCCCGTCCGGCAATCTTAGCCCGTCCGGCAGTGTTATGATCTTAGCTTGATGCATATGGGATAAAATCCCCTGGCTGACAGCGAAAGTGTGCTGAAGCGCACTGAAAGTCCGGTTTTGGAAAATCAGATCATGGAAAGGACCTTTTCAACAACTTTTTCTATGCCTTTTGCCACATCCTTTATGCTCGGTCCCAGCATATAGGCCGGTGTTGTCACAATTCTGTTTTTTTCATCCACTGCGATTTCATCCACCGCACAGATTTTATGCCTGACACCGATGGCGTTCAATGCGCCGGCCACCTGCTCGTCTTTTCCAATGGTCATTTCCGGGGCCTTGTCCTTAACAGCCATGCCGACAGTGGCTGGCGCAATGCAAAGCGCACCCACCGGCTTGCCTGCGTTTAGCATATCATTGATAAGGGTTTTCACATCAGAATTCACTGCTCCCTCCGAACCTTTGAACGCAAACTCACTCAGGTTTTTTGCTGCTCCGAAACCGCCCGGCAAAATCAGCGCGTCAATATCATTGCTCCTCACCTCTTTTATGTCTTTTATCTCACCTCTTGCGATTCTGGCGGATTCAACCAGGACATTCCGCGTCTCTTTTATTTCCTCCTGGGTAAGATGATTGATCACATGGGCCTGGGGGATGTCCGGGGCCATGCATACCGCGTGTGCCCCCTTCTGATCAAGATAAAGAAGTGTCAGAACCGCTTCATGGATTTCAGCACCGTCAAATACGCCGCAGCCTGACAACAAAACACCCACTTTCTTTTTTTCCATATCTGCCTCCGCAGTCAAGTTTGAATTAAAAAAAAACAGGACACCGGTGAACAAAGCAGAAAATGCTTTCAGTCTGTTGCCAAATCAGGCGCAACCGGCGTGCCCGGAAAAAGTTTGTCATGATTCTTTAATCTTCAATTATAAACAAATCAGCTCTGAAATGTCAACATTTTTTGCTCTGCTGCAAATTTTTTGACGCGCTCCCGACAATATAGTTTCCAGAAAAAAGATTGTCCGGAGTGCAAAGTTTGCTTTGCACTCCGGGCAGACAAATCTTCAGGGGAGCGGGTATGGTACTTTCATACCATTTATGGCAGATGGTATTCATGAACTCAGTCCGAAAAACCGCAGAGAAGTGTAATACTGCAATTTCAGACAGGCCGTCCGCGTTCATCCGCGGCTCACGACGGAAAAGCTGTTCCTTAATCAGCAGGGATTTTTAAAATTGGAAGAGGTTGTTTATATTTTGCAGGCCCTTGCAAATAAGTAATTCTTACAGTTGGGAGGATGGAAAATGAAACGGATGAAAGGAAATCCCGCTTTTACTTCTGCGAAAAAAGGCCGGGACTTCGATACGGGGCAGGAACATAACTGCTCCGTTTGGATTGGCAAATTCTGCCGGGTTTGCCAATCCCGCGGGAACAGGAAAAGGTTTCTATTTCCGCATCCAGTCCGGCATTTGCTCATCTTTGTTCCTGAGTTCCGGAGACGGAGATGGAGATGGAGATGCTGTCGGCTCCGGGTCTTTTGTCCCAAGGTCGAACTCGCCCGGGTTCAGACCCAGCTCCTGGCAGATTTCTGTGACAACACGCTTTTCATGTTCATCAAAAGCACCGTCAGCAGTCCCGACCGCGCAGCATACACGCACCAGAAGTCTGGCTTCATCTGAATTTTTTTTCATCTTGCTGATAACTTTGAGAGCTTCGCCCTTGCCGATCTGAATGTCAAATTCAAATCCCTGCACATATTTTTCAAAAGTAGCAATCACATCGGACATGTCAAACACATTTAAAGCGTCATTTCTTTGGATAAAACCGGCCATCTTTGCCTTTTCTTCCGGTTTGACCGCTCCGTTGGCAAAAGCCACCATGGCACAGCCGGCGACTGTTGCTTCCATGAATTTTTTGTTTTTGATCTTTTTTACGCCGTCTGTAAGATTCTCTGCCTGTGTTTTTGTCCAACTCTTTACATCATCCAGTACGCCCATTTTTTTACCTCCCTTGTAAATTTCTGTAAAATGAAATCAAGGTGGGTTTCGCTTCGCTCCACCCACCCTACATTCTGAT
>JAOZLU010000768.1 GCA_029934695.1 Desulfobacterales bacterium
CTTCCATTCCATATTAATACAGACTGACACAGACAGAGATGTGCTGTCAAGTCCTTTTGAGTCTTTCTGTATTTTTCCCGGGAGTTTATGAAAAAAAACGGATTCTTTCAGTGCCGGTTCAGAAAAACATTGACAGACTGCTTTTTCATAATTACTGCCTGTATAATACCCCGATCAGTGTGTTATGCAGTTTCCGTATAACACCCCGTTGAGGGTATTATACAGATTCAGTATAATTCCAGAATGCCTCTGTGGGGCGATCTGCAACCGGGGTAATAAAAAATGTATGACATACCGTCTAATCTGAGAGTTCAGTCTGACGCTTTTTCTGAATGAAAAGGAAATTCCGAAGAACTTTCATTGTCATTATGAAAAGTGGCTTCGGAATTCCAGGTGTCTTGGTGATTTCGTGGAAGGCACAGAACTGTACCCTCCCTGCATCCGTTATAATCAGTCATCTGCTCCACAGTATCCAGCCATAGATGACTGTCAATAAGAGCGTATAAACCGTGAGAACATAAAACCATCTTCCGGTAAACTTGGGTGTTCGGACCGGTGCCAGATTAAAGGCGGCCATAAACATCAACATTGTATATATAATGACTGAGAAAACCGTCTCGCTGAAAAAACCTTCAAACAGAACCACAAAAGCAAGAATGATGACATTGTTGTCAAGTGCCAGTCCCATATAAGTCGAACTGTCAACCAGACCGAAAATATTGAAATAACTCAGCCGTATCGCAGCGGTGGCGACAATCACGAAAGCCCCCGGCAGAAACCAGGGGCTGAATTCTCCATAGCTCAGGAGAAAAACGGCCGGGCAGACTCCGAAACTTACAATATCTATCAGCGAGTCAAGCTGTGCCCCGAAAGCCCGATATTCATCAGTTCGCCCCTTCATCCCACGGGCAATGATTCCGTCACCCCAGTCAAAAAAAACAGCCCAGATCATTCCAATTATCGCAGCAGGAAAGTTGCCCAGAACAGCGCAGTATATGGCGAGCAGCGCACACAGCAGTCCTGCAAGCGAACATACGTTTGGAAGGTCTTTGGCAAAAGTAAGCATTCCGGTCTGATGCGACTGCTGATGTGAATCTTCCATTATGTTATTTCCTTTTCTTTCGAGTCAATAATATCTGCCAATGCTTCAACCAATTTGCAATTCTCTGTTTCGGTACGGCTGGCAATACGGATATAACGGTCAGAATCCGGAAGCGTTTTGCCCTGGCAGTGTTTTATGTACATGTTATGCTCAACAAACAATTTCCGCGTGACTTCAGGGGCACTTTGTGCATCATCGGGAAGGCGGCAGAAAACAAAGTTTGCATCGGGCTTGTAAACAGTCATCCCCTGTACAGCACACAGCCTTTTATACAGATTGTCCCTGTCGGTCCGTACCTGTTCACAGCTCTCGGCAAACTCCTGCCGGTAACCTGGCAAAAGCCGCAGAAACTCTTCGGCAAATCCGTTAATATTCCAGATATGCACACCTTTTCGCACAGCTTGGGCAAATACCGAATTTGCGGTAAGCATATAACCGATCCTGAGACCGCAGATGCCGTAAGCTTTGCTCATACTTTTAAAGATTGCCATATTTGGATACCGCTCAATGTCATGCTCCAGAGTTGTCTGATCCGGATCCTGAGCAAAATCCATGAAAGATTCATCAATAATCAGCATACAGCCATGGTTTGCAAGTTTTTGTGCAAGATATATGAGGTCTGACCTGGGAACCAGCATGGATGTGGGATTATTGGGTGTTACCACAACAGCCACATCTGCCCCAACCCTGATTGCCTCAGCAGCAAATTTATCCACATCCAGACGGAAGGATGGAAATTCAAGCGCAAATTCAACTGCCTGACCTGACGGCGCGGCATTTGCATATTCATTAAAAGAGGGCACCGGAACGATCAGTTTGCGGGATATGTGACCGGAGACAATTTTTATAAGTTCGGCAGCACCGTTTCCCACGACAATTCTTTCAGCAGGCTGACGGATCAGCTTACCGATAAGACCGGCAAGGGCATCCTGTGCAACCGGATAGTTCAGGACAATGTCGCGGATCTGGTTCTTAAAGCTGGTAAAAATCGCCTCCGGCGGGAAATAGAGATTATAAAGATAAGCATGGTCTGTAAAATCATGACGATAATAACCCCCATGCTGCCCGGAGATGAATTCGTATTTTTGCATCTGAGTCTCATAATTATACTGTGTCATCCATAATTCCTTTCATATGTTGCAAAACAATTTTGCAAATTGTTTCAAACAATCAGACAATTTGCAAAATTGTCATACCTTTCGATTTGTTATGGGCATCTGCTGCATGACAATTTTGCAAATTGTTTCAAACAATTTACAAAATTGTTCTACAGTTCAGGATAATTCAATCACTCAGCAGGCATTTTTTGCCCAAATTTTCACATTACCCACATTCCTGCCAGCTTCAGCAAGCATCCGGGTAAGCGGATATTTTATTTTCAGCCCTTTGCGATCTTTTAAAGGCGGCACGGCTGAAAATAATTTCTCAGCCTTTGCCAAATCAGCGATTGTGTCTATTTCATACCATGGCTTGCTGTCAAAAGAGACTGTCTGAAGAGAGAGACTGCCATCAGCCACCATTTCCGCAAACACAGCTTCATAATAGCTGTTTACTCTGCCATCTGAAATGTGTCGGTCCAGTCTTTCTCTGATACCATGCCATGAGGAGAGCGAAAGACTGTAAATATTGACAGTCTTGTATCTGATCTCATTCAAGGGCCTGTCTCCGTTATGGAATCCCGTAACATGTCGAAACTGATTGACTGTGACAGAGGAACCGTTCATCCACGGCTGCATGCGTGCGACGGCAATTCTGTCAGGACAAAGCATGCCATCCAGAAGAGATTCGTCAAAAACAAGATCGCTTTCGATCAGCAGAAACGGATCGTTGACAATTTCACGG
>JAOZLU010000769.1 GCA_029934695.1 Desulfobacterales bacterium
TTTCTTTCTTGGGAGCCGAGCGGCGGCTTGTCAACCAGGTGGCCCGTCTCACAGTCAAGGGATCCGAGTGTTCCCTGACTCGCCACTTTCCGATTCAGCCGGGCGTAAAAAGCCTTGATATCTCGTTTGATTACAACTTCATCTCACCGGAAGGCAGCTTTTTTCCTGCTGAGGGGTTTAACGATGCTGTATCATTTGAAATACAATTTTATGACAAATATGGCAACTCTCTGGAGAAAAAATCCCTTTTGACTATAAAGGCGGACAGCGACCTGCTGCGCTATAATCTCACCGACGGTTTTTTCAGCTTTCTCGGTACAGACGGACAAGATGATACAAAGATGACAGGTTGGAAACATCATGTGTCCGAAAATCTCTCCGTTCCAGCGGCTGTTCTGGAAAAAGGAGGAAAAGGAAGCTTTGGGATTTCGATCCGGAATGGGAAAGACAATTTTCAAAATTGCAGCATACTGGCAGACAACATCGGCTTCAAAACGAGCAGCCGGACATATCACAGTGCGGATTACGTCCCGGACTTCCGTATCAGCCTTGCCGAACTTCTCCGTGTCATTCAGTTTTACAACGAGGGGCACTACCATTGCCGCCTTTTCACCGAAGACAGCCCTGCGACCACGGACACAGACGGATATGCCCCCGGAACGGGGGACCGGGAAGGCTGCACACCCCACGACTCGGACTATGCGCCGCAGGACTGGCGCATCGGTCTGAACGAGCTTCTGCGGCTGGTCCAGTTCTACACGCTGGGCGGATATCGGGACGGAGCGGGCACCGAGGACGGATTCACAGGCGTGGCCGTTTCCGAAGCCCCCTCAGATATCAGCATCTCGCCGAGCTTCGACACGTCGCTGAACGACGACGGCATTCCGGCAGGCGAATCCGTGGAAATCGCATTCACCGTCGGTTTCTCAAAGAATGACGGAAAAACTTACACAGTCAGTGTCACCCAGAATATTCACGATGCCGACGGAAACACTTATGCAGCCGGTTCCGGGTCGGCACCGCTGTCGGTCACTCCGAATTTCGTGGAGACCTGGACGGCGGACAGACCGATGATGTGGATTCTGACAGAGACCGTGGAGGGAGGGAAGCCCGGTGTCTATGGAATAAAGACCACCGTGGAGATCGTCGGAACCGGGGAGACGGCCGAGGCCGCAACCGTTGTGAATGTGATTCCGTTACTCGGCCTGGAAGTGCCCGATCCGTAACAGATTACCGTCTCGGAACCGGCTGATGTCACTTTCAGGGCTGAATGGAGAGGCACAGGCAGCAAACCGGATGAAGTCATCATCAAGGAAATGGATGCATTCGGGAATCGGATCAGAACGGTGAAAAGGCTTGAAAATCCCGATACATCCGGCGACAACCCAACTTACAGCGGAACCTCCGCAGAGGTTTCTCATACAGTGGGCAGACTCTTTTTCCGGCAAAGGCAATTTTTGGCTGGGGAAAAATACCGGAGTATTCGAATGTGGCTGAAGTCTCCGTGAAATTCCCGTAAGAGCAGAAGTATGGTATGAAAAACCGGTTTTTTCAGGAAAAATCCGATTTTTCGCCAAAACACCTAACCGAATTTTAATAAAAGGAGAATCACAAAATGAAACAGATCATCACCACAGTATTTGTTATTATTCTGATACTTTATGCAGGCGAGGCCCGTGCGGGATATCACAGTGCGGACCACAATCCTCCGGACTTTCACATCAGCCTCTCCGAGCTGCTCCGGGTCATTCAGCTTTACAACAGCGGCTCCTTTCACTGCGCCCCTGACACCGAAGACGGTTATGCCCCCGGAAGCAAAGACCGGGCCTGCACCCCTCATAATTCAGACTATGCCCCGCAGGACTGGCATATCAGTCTGAACGGGCTGCTGCGGCTGATCCAGCTTTACAACAGTGACGGCTATCATGCGGAGGCAGGCACGGAGGACGGGTTTGCGCCGGGCAGAAGAACTTCCCCGGATATCCCGCCGGAGATCACTCTCACAGTCCCTGCTTTCCTGGAACTCACCCAAGGCGAATCCGGAGAAGTCGGATTTACCGTGGAATTCAGAACTTATGATACAGATGATTATACGCTCGCTGTCTCTCAGACGATCTCGCCCGACTCCGCAGGAATATCCCTGTCCGCAGAGTTTCCGCCCGAATGGACCGGGGATGACACCGGAACATGGATACTGTCCCAGAGAATAACAGGAAACATTCCCGGCATGTATGAGATAACGACGGTGATAACCGTCCCTGAAACCGGCGTGAGTGATCAGGGAACGACGGCCGTCAGTGTGGTTGGAAAAAGTGATGATATACTTGGCTCACTGGGTCTCAGTCCGAGTGCGATTCCCATTTCCGAGGCGACTGACGTTGTGTTTCGGGTCAGACTGAAAGATCCGGATAAGAAACCGACGGAAATCACAGTCGAAGAGACGGATGAGTCCGGAAGTCCGTTCAGGGTTCTGGGACACCTTGCAAATGACGGAACATCCGGCGACCTCCTGGCCGGTGACTATGTTTACAGCGGGACATTCAATGTGGTTTCTGATACGGAAGGTGCGGCCGTCTTCCGGGCAAAGGCGATATTCCCGGATGTCCCGGAAGCGGTATATACAGATATTCGCAGGCTCGTTGTGACACGCTTTCCGATCGGAATCGCACCTTCGGACACCTCGAAAATCGTCACAGATCCCGACACGGGTCACAGACTCCTTTCCAACGAAGTGTCTGTTCTGTTTGCTGAGGGGACTGACCCTGACACCATTGAGGCGATAGCCGGCGCTGTCGGGGGCACTGTTGTCGGAATGAGTTACGGAGGATTCTGTCAGATAAGATTTCCCGGGACCGGGGATGCGGCAGGGGTTTACAATGTTATGGATATATTACGGGGCTTTCCGGAGGTCGAGATAACCGAACCTTATTTTATGGATGGCG
>JAOZLU010000770.1 GCA_029934695.1 Desulfobacterales bacterium
CTTCGGCTTGTAAGGGAGAGCAGGCAGGGCTTCTGATGCGGTCCTCTCCCGGAATATGTGTATCCTTATTATATACGGGGCCTGTCTAGTTCCGAAACCCGAAACATCAGGGACAGTTTCATTTTCCCGGAAAGGAGGCAGTATGAAAGCCTGGTTTACATGAAAGTAAAAAAGGAGGGTGGCACTTGTCCTCTGAGGGATTGCACAAAAAAATCAGACGGGAGGTTTTTTTCAATTAATAATTAAGGAGAAATAAAATCATGCTTAAAAGAGAAACATGGATAATTACGTTTGTGATGTGCCTGCTGGCCGGTCTGACTGGAACGGCGACAATGAATGCCGAGGAAATTGCTCCGGCTGCTGAGGAAAAATATTTTTACGACAACACGTCAAAAGGTGAATGTGTTGTGGAAGGTGCCGGGCTGACGGCAGACGGGGAAAATCTTGATAGGACTTTTTCGGTTTCTGTTCCGGAAGACGGGAATTATTACCTGGCTGCCTGGGTCATGGGTGTTAACGGACAAAATCTGGAAGTTTATCTGGATGACGATCGGTTTCCGGCAGGGAATCTGCCAGCTTTGAAAAAGGGATGGCAGTCAGTTGGACTGACAGACACCAAAAGTTACGGCCAGAAACCGATTTCTCTGTCAGAAGGAAAGCACACCGTCACTTTCAGGTGCAAAGGTTCGTTATGATGAAAAAGGCGTGTATCTGGCTCCTTCCCTTCAAGGCAACGCAATGAAGTATGCCAGAAGACTTTTGGAACTGTATGATACGGAGTTGTAGCGGTAATCCGGATAATCTTTAACATCCCCTGCCTTTCTGTCGGAAGGCAGGGATTTATAAGGAGGAATTCTGATGAGAATTTTTATTGCTGTCGTAGTCTTTTTGTGGATCCCGGGAGCATTGAGTGCCGACGTTCCCTCTGATGTCAGAAACAGCAGAGAAACCGCTGCTTATTCCCCATCTCCGGAATGGGTCAACTACACAAACGGAGACAAGGTGACGGACATAGCGGATGACGGAGACTTCCTGTGGATCGGGACACAGGGAGGAGGGATTGTGAAGCTGAACAAACTGACAGATGAGCTCACCTTCTATGACAGAGCAAACGCCGGACTCCCTGACAATCATATTGCCACTGTGGAAACTGACACCGCGGGAAATCTCTGGATCGGCTCCCTGAACAGCGGCATCGGGATGTTTAACGGGAACACCTGCACAGTGTATAATTCTGAAAACTCGGGTCTTCCCTACGATGTATGGAACCAGGCTATTGAGACAGACGCGGATGGTAACGTATGGATCGGTTCGCTGTACGATGTCTCCGAATTTGACGGAGCCGACTGGACATCGTTCAGAATCGGAAACCTCGCTTCAAGCAATTTCTGGATAGCCGATATGGAATTCGATGCACAGGGGGATGCATGGATCGGGACGAGCCTGGGGCTTTACAGACTCAGGGGAGATGAACTGATCGTATATGATGATGTGAACAGAGGGGTTAATGCGATTGAAACTGATTCCGATGGCAATCTCTGGATCGGTACAGAGCGGGGAGGACTGTTCAGGTATGACGGTGAGGAATGGACCGTGTTTGACACCGAAAATTCAGAAATTCCCAGTAACTCAGTTTATTCGATAGCGTCGGATTCCGAAGGGAACCTGTGGCTCGGAACATGGAAGGGACTGGTAAAATTCAGCGGAAAAGACTGGCAGGTGTTTGACTCAGACAACTCCGGTTTGCCGGAAGATTCCGTTCTCAGCGTTGAAATTGATGAAAATGACAATATCTGGTGCGGCCTGTTTCATAACGGACTGGTAAAATACGACGGGACAGGCTGGAAACACTATGACACAACAAATTCGGTCTTTCCAAGTAATTTTGTGTATTCCGTTGAAACAGACCATCAGGGGAATATATGGTTCGGTGTCACCGAGGGAGTGGTCAGATTTGACGGGAAAAACTGGACTGTTTATGATTCGGAGGATTTCGGCCTGACTTATGTGAATACAACCTCTATTGAAACTGATGCCGACGGTAATCTCTGGATGAGAACAAAAGATCAGGAATTAAGACATAATCACTTAGTAAAATATGACGGAGAAAGGTGGACAGAGATCGCCTCCCCGCTGCCAAAGGTCCAACCCTGGTTCATCAGGACTGATTCACAGGGAATTTTGTGGTTTGGATCGGGACTGAACGGGGTTTTCAGGTTTGACGGAACAAGCTGGACAAATTATAATACGGATAATTCTCCGCTTCCAGGCAATTACATAAGGGATATAGCTTTTGATTCCCACGGGAATGTATGGATCGGAAGTGATAAAGGACTGGTGAGGTTTGACAGGAAGGAGAACTGGACACTGTATAATACAGACAATTCGGAGATACCCTATGACACTTTTGCCACACTTGAGTTTGACTCGGAGGATGTACTATGGCTCGGAGGAGGGGGGCTGACCCGATTTGACGGAACAAACTGGACATCTTACAACAGAGACAACTCGGGAATATCCAGTAACAGGATTATGGATATCTGTGAGGATGACGAAGGCAACCTGTGGCTCGGAACCAGTCCCGGCGGATTGGTGAAATATGATCGTAAAGATGAATGGAAGGTATATGATCAGAGCAATTCAGGAATCGCCCGTGACAATGTGTATGCCGTCACTGTTGATTCTCACGGAAACAAATGGATGGGACATAATTTAAGCGGATTGTCGGTATTTCGTGAGGGCGGAATTGTTTTCACTGACAAAGATTCCGTTACTTATCACAGCGCAGACCATGACAGCCTGAAATTTAATATCAGCCTCTCCGAGCTACTCCGTGTAATCCATATCTACACAACCGGCGAATATCACTGCGCCTCCGGCACGGAGGATGGCTACACACCGGGAAAGGGCGGTAATCAGACATGCCGCCCCCATGACTCG
>JAOZLU010000178.1 GCA_029934695.1 Desulfobacterales bacterium
ATCCTAAGCGGCAAAATCTGAAATCTGCTCTCTGTGTAAAAGGTGGGACACACCCATAAGTTTCGGACGGGGTTGCAAACCCCGTCCGGCAATTTTAGCTTGATGCATATAGGGTTCACAGGCACGTTCAAGGGCCTCCCCTAAAACCGTTATAATCAGGATATTTATATCCGAGGAGGAGAAATGGATTTTTACACGCTTGTATTGCGCAAAAGTGGAAACTACTGGGTGGCTCTGTGTCTGGAGAACGGACTGGCAGGACAGGGACTGACAAAAGACGATGCTGTCCGAAGCATTCGGGAAGCTTCTGATTCTTTTAATGATGTATGCCGTTCGGAAGATGATGTTTACACGGCACCGATCTCCATAAAGGAACTTCATGAATTTCTGACTGTGGAGGAAAGGTCGCCCTGTCTGGGAACTTATGAACTGAGAGCGGTTTATGCCTAAGAATATACCTTCCCTCAAACCGAAAGAACTGATACGCATTCTGAAGCGCGGCGGCTGTGCCTTTCACAGACAGGGCAAAGGGGACCATCAATTGTACCTCCGCCATGTCGGAGGCAGGAAAAGAATAGTCCCCATTGATATGGGGGCGGGTGAATTCGCTCCGGCTTATGTACTCAGAATTTTAAGACAATTCGGCTTTACCGACCATGAAATAGTGGATATTCTGAAATAGCCCTGCAATTTATTGCCGGGAACGGATTGAACCCCAAATGCCCTGTCCCATTATGGACAACTGAGAAAAATCAACCTTTTACCTGATTTACAGAGGAGATAATATTAATGAGTGAGGATACTTACAAAAAGCTTGCAAAGCATCTGGACAATCTTCCGGCAGGTTTTCCTGCTACGGACTCAGGTGTTGAACTTAGGATATTGAAACAACTGTTTACGCCCCGGGAAGCAGAAGCAGCTATGGCCCTGACCATGAAACCGGCACCGCCTTCGGCTGTTGCCAAAAGGCTCGGAGCGGACGAGGCGGAAATGGCGCAGCATCTCGAAAGCATGTCAAAAAAGGGCCTGATCTTCCGTGCAGGCAAGGGCGGACGGAAGCTGTATTCGGCGGCTCAGTTTGTGATCGGTATATGGGAATATCATGTGAATGATCTGAGCGAAGAACTGATCCGTGATGTGAACGAATACATGCCTTTTCTGGCGAAGACCTGGGAAAACCATAAAACCAAACAACTGAGAGTGGTCCCGATATTAAAAAGCCTTTCTGCGGAAATGATGGTGACACCTTATGAAGAGGCGGAGAACATCATTAAAGCCCAGTCAAAAATTGTTGTTGCGCCCTGTATATGCAGAAAGGAACAGGGAATGCTCGGAAAAGAATGCGGCAAACTCGGGGAAGCATGTCTGATTTTCGGAGGCAGTGCGTTCTTTTATGAGGAAAACGGTCTGGGGCGTTCCATTTCTCAGGAAGAAGCTTTGGAAATTTTGAACAAGGGCATGGAGGAAGGGCTTGTGCTTCAGCCCGGAAATTCGCAGAAGCCTTCAAATATCTGCCTCTGCTGTGGCTGCTGTTGCCAGATATTGAAAAATCTGAGTCAGTTGGATGAGCCTGCCAAAGCTGTGGCAACAAATTATTATGCCGCTGTTGACGAGGAGCATTGCACTGCATGTGCAATTTGTGAGGAACGCTGCCAGATGGATGCGATCCATATCGAAGATGTGGCCCAGGTTGACACGGCAAGATGTATTGGTTGCGGCCTATGCGTTCCGACATGCGACGCTGATGCGATACATCTCGTGCAAAAGGACGCCTCTGAAAGATGCGCTCTGCCAAAAAATACTGTTGAAACTTATATGAATATTGCCCGGGAAAGAGGGATGGTCTAACGGGTGCGTCTTAATCTCCTGCCTGTGCAGGACAAAAAAAGAAACCCGGCTTCTGCCGTAAAAACCCGGGTTTTTTTTGGGGCGGAGAAACCAGGCTCTTTTCCTGACGGGCCGATTCCTCTCCGGGCATAAAAAGCCGGGTTTCTTTCTCAGACCGTCCTGAAATCTTTGTATTTGATCTTTGTGATAACTCTGGAGCCGTTCCTCCCCATCAGTTCGGTTGACGGTCTGGCAACGATCCCCTCAGCCATAAAATCCCCCCAGACTGAATTGAACCCCTCTCCGGCTTTTCTGACCATTTCTGCCAATGTGCCGGTGCCGATGATCGGAACCACATCAAGACCGAGGTCTTTGGCGATATCCTCAACATCTTTTCTCTGAAGCCACCATGGGCCTATCTTTATATCGAACAGTACGAAGCTCTGATCCTGCCGGTAGTTGCCGCCGCCTTTCTGAATTGTCGCGCCGTATCCCTCACCATATAGGCAGGCATCAGCGTCTTTGAAAATATTGCGGAAATCTTCAGCAAGCGGCATAAACTTCTCGTTGAGACTGTTGGCAAGTCTCACAGGTATCTGAGCCTTGTCTGATTTCCCGCCAAAAGCGATATGTTCCTCTTCAAACATCACCCTGATATTTGTGCCGTCAACTTTTTCAGTGAAAATCCATTCATTCTCTTTGAGATACTCAAATTCAGGCTTTGAGAAATCCCCTTCAATAAGCGTTTTGTGCCTTGTTGCCGGGTCTCTTTTATAGACCGTCTGTATTTTATGATACTTTTTCATAAATATTCCCTCCTGTCAATTTGCTCTGACACCGGATGCATCTGCGGTGCATACGACAAAGAAGATCGTAAGCAATCGTGACCAAATAACATCCCCAGCATACCCGGTTCGGAACCTGTTCCTGACATTTTTTATCAGGGATAACACAAAACAGCAGATTTGTCAAAAAAAAATCCAAGTTTGGATCCGGATCGGAAGAATCACCGATTTTTTTCTTGTCTTCTATTGTAAAAGCTGATATATTTCTGATTCTAATGGATTTTGTGGCTGCATAAGATTTCAGCCAGCTGTGATCTTTGCAAACCGCCCAAACCGAGAGGCAACGACTGGCTTGAGACAGATTTCTCCTCTTCGGAAATACCGAATTCCGTGGCGGCAGGGAAGTCGGAAGATGAGAGTCGGAGACATTCGTAAAATCACGGCATGACGGAATGAGAACAGTTCATATTCCGCAGAATCCTGCATGACAGGTGACTTATGCCAGCCGGAATACAGGCAGGATGGAACAGCATGCAAAATGACAATCTTAATCTGAATTCAGACAAAATCTGCTGTCAGCAGACGTGAAAGTTCTTTTTGCCGACAGTCCGAAAAAAATGCGGAAACCGGAAAAAAAATTTCAGAATTTTCTGTTCTCAAAAGGAGCAATATGTCTGATATATACTGATAATCTTCAAAATTTGATGCGATTGCCCTGATTCTTATTGTTTTACCTGTTGACTTTAAATGCCATGAACATGATAATTGCAGGTTTAAAAAAAGGAGAGCTGAAATAAAAATTCAGCATATCCTCAATTCACACCTTAAAAACAGAGGGTGTTGAAATGAAAATTCAGGATGTCAAAATTTTATTTCAGCACATCATAGTGTAGCGAAGAGGACCCGACCATGAGCGTTCATAATTTAAATAAAATGTTTCAGCCGAAATCTGTTGCCGTTATCGGAGCCAGCGAAAAAAAAGGCAGCATTGGTTCTGCCCTGATGCGTAATCTGATTAAAGGAGGGTATCCCGGACAAATTTATCCGGTAAATCCCAAACGCAAAACGATTTGGAATCTGCCAGCCAGCCCCTCAGTCCCGGATATTCAGTCTCCGATTGATCTCGCGGTTATTGCCACGCCAATAACCACCGCACCCCAGATTGTCAGAGAATGCGCTCAGGCCGGTGCAGGGGGGGTCATCATCATTTCTGCGGGCGGAAAAGAGATGGGTGAGAAAGGCATGGAAATAGAAGCAGCCATCAGAAAAGAGGCCAAAGCTTCGGGGCTTCGGATTATCGGGCCCAACTGTCTCGGCATTGTTTCCACGCAGTCAAAGCTGAACGCCAGTTTTGCAAGCCATATGCCCCTGCCCGGAAAAATGGCTTTGGTCGCCCAAAGCGGTGCCATCTGCACGTCCATTCTTGATCTTTCCATTAAAGAGAAAATGGGATTCAGCTATTTTGTGAGTACCGGTTCCATGCTGGATGTGGATTTCGGAGATATTATTGATTATCTCGGCGGGGATTACAGGGTAAGCAGCATTGTGATGTACGTCGAGAACCTGACCCGTTTCAGAAATTTTATGAGCGCGGCCCGGGCAGTGTCACGGATAAAACCGATTATCGTTTATAAGGCAGGTCGCTCCGAGGCAGGTGCGCGGGCAGCCGCGTCTCATACCGGCGCGCTTGCCGGAGAAGATGCGGTTTATGATGCCGCTTTCAGACGGGCCGGAATGGTCCGGGTGAGAACCTTTGAAGAACTTTTTGACTGTGCGGAGCTTCTTGCCAAACAGCCCCGGCCTCTGGGATCCGGGCTGGCCATCGTCACCAACGCCGGCGGTCCCGGAGTAATGGCTGTTGACGCACTTTCTCATTACGGTGCTGAACCTGCGCGCCTAAGTTCGGAAACCCTCACAAAATTGGATGGGATACTCCCGCCCCACTGGAGTCATGGAAATCCCATTGATATTTTAGGTGACGCTTCTCCGGAACGATTCCGGAAGGTGGTTGAAATTTGTCTCAAAGCCAAGGAAATCAACGGGCTTCTCATTATGACGGCCCCTCAGGCACTGAACGACCCCACGGACATAGCAAAATCACTGGCCGACATTCTCCAGAGAAAACCCTATCCTGTGTTTGCTTCATGGATGGGCGGGCCAGATATGGAAAAAGGACGGGAAATCTTTAATGAGGCGGGAATTCCCACTTTTGACACAGCAGAGCGGGCGGTCCGGGCATTCATGGACCTTTACCGTTACGGCAAAAATATTGAAATGCTTCAGGAGATTCCCCCCAAGCTTTCTGGGAAACTGGAATTTGACTGGGAAAAGGCAAAAGCGATTGTTCAGGAAGGTCTTGGAAGAAAAAATCCGCTTCTCACTGAAACCGAGGCAAAAGACCTGCTCACAGCATACAGAATTCCGGTGAATCCGACTTGTGTGGCAGTTTCCGAGGACGACGCGGTTCAGAAGGCCGCGGACACAGGTTTTCCGGTGGCCATGAAAATATATTCCCGGGAGATTACGCACAAAAGCGATGCAGGCGGAGTGAAACTGAATCTGACAAGCGAGGCGGATGTGCGGGATGCGTTCAGAAAAGTCATGGCAGGGGCCAAGACATACAATCCCAATGCTGACATCGGAGGCGTCACGATCCAGCCCATGCTCAGACGTCCGGATTATGAACTCATAATAGGAGCCAAAAAGGATCGGGATTTCGGTCCTGTGATTCTCTTCGGCATGGGTGGCATTATGACCGAAGTTCTCAAGGATCGGGCCATTGCCCTGCCGCCTCTGAACCGCCTGCTGGCAAGACGGATGATGGAAGAAACAAAAGTGCATCGCATCCTTCGGGGCTACAGAAATCATCCCCCTGCCAATATGGAACTGCTTGAAGAAATTCTGATTCGCCTGTCCCAGCTTGTGACGGATTTTCCTGAAATCGAAGAACTCGACATGAACCCCGTGCTTGTTGTGGGAAACGATATCCGGGCAGCAGATGCCAGGGTTCTTTTGAAACCCTCCCCGGTTCCGTCACCTTTTCATCTCGTTGTCAGTTCCTATCCCAATCAGCATGAGAGTCATACAGTCACAAAAAATGGAGAAAAAATGTTCATAAGGCCCATCAGGCCCGAAGATGCGCCGCTTTTCGTGGATCTTTTCAATTCGCTTTCTCCGCAGAGCGTGTATTATCGTTTTTTCTCCCCCATAAGCCATCTTCGTCACAATGTGGTTGCCCGTTTCACCCAGATTGACTATGATCGGGAAATTGCGCTGGCCGCGATTTATGAATCGCCTTCGGCAGAGGGCAAGGAACGCTGCGAAAAAATATCAGGGGTTGCCCGTGTCATCACCGAACCTGACGGAAAACGTGCAGAATTTTCTGTGCTGGTCAGTGATTCGTGGCAGGGGAAAGGCATAGGGGCTGCCCTGCTTGAACGCTGTCTGAAAATTGCCAGGGAAGACAGTGCTGTTGAAAAGGTATGGGGACTTGTCCTGTCTGAAAACAGACACATGCTGGCTTTGGGACGGAAAGCGGGATTTACAGTTGAAAAGCAGCCGGATTCAAATGACTTTCTGCTCAGTCTGGAGTTTCAGAAGTCATAGATAAAACCTTGTTGCCCGGATTTGGCAAATCCGAACTGTGGTGAAGGCGGGGGATTTGGCAATCCCCCGCTAGTTTTGGAGTTGTTATAATGCAAATTAAGGGTTAATTCCTAATTCAATCTGCCTCGGCCTCTCCCCGGCCAAGAAAATATTCCGCATCTCTTTGTAAGCGTTCTCCAGATTTCTGACAAATCCCGGGGTATCAAAAAGCGGCTCGGTTAAGCGATTTTTCTCAAGTCTGATTCGTATGGCCCCGAGCTTGTCAGGAGAGTGCGCCAAATGCACGGCAAGACGCATATATGCATCTGAGTTGCGGGTAATCAGTTCAGGCAGGCCGATTGCCTCCAAAATACTCGAAGACATACGCGATACAAAATGACTTCCCTGCATGGTGATCACTGGGATGCCGGCCCACAAGGCATTGCTTGTAGTCGCTCCGCCATTGTATGCCCGGGTATCCAATGCCAGATCCGCAAGTCTGATGCGGGCGAGATGTTCATCCAATGGCAAAGCCTTTGCAAAAACAAGCTGTTCAGGGGCCACGCCTCTTTTTTCAGCTTCCTGTTTCAAATTTCTTTCAGCAGCCTCGTTTTCCCACAACAGCCACAACACGCTGTCCCGAGTCTGACGGAGAATATTCATCCAGGTGTCAAAGATGACCGGTTCGAGCTTGTAGGTATTGTTAAACGAGCAAAAGACAAACCCCTCATCCGGCAGTCCGAAATCCGACTTTTCCCACGCCTTATCCGAAATCGGCTGGGCATTGTTGTTCACCTGGAAGCAATGGGGCATATAAACAAAATTCTCGCTGTAATAATCCGCCTGATCCGGGGGCGTTACAATTTTGTCTGTGATAATATAGTCAAAAAAAGCAGCACCGGTCGTACCGAGAAAACCGAGATAACTGATCTGGATGGGTGCAGGGCGAAACGCACATATCTCTGATTTGCTGCCACTTGTATATCCCATCAGATCAACAAGAATCTGAATCTGATCATCGGATATGCGCTTTGCCGCATCCGCATGACTGAGACTGCTCAGGTCAACAAAGTGATCGCAGTCCTGCTCGATCTGCCTTCTGTAATGACTGCCGTCATCCTCTGCGAGAGAATAGCAGAAAATTTCAAAATCCTCCCGATTGTGTATGTCGAAGAGTCCGAGCATCTGATGGGCGATAACATGATTGCGGAAATCATTTGAGAGGTAGCCGATGGTGATTTTTTGCTGATGAGAAAACAGATTTCTGCTATGATGAACCGTGGATTCCGGGGCAAGAATGACATTCATCTCTGTCACCGTCTGTTCAATATCAAAAGCCCATGATTTTGCGACTGCGAAATTGAGAGACGGATCAGCGCACCGTGTAAGGTTCAGAAAAGGGGATTCTGCGGTTTTTGTTCCCGCGTCGAGCGACTTCTTTGTCAGATCATCAAGTCTGACTGACAAACTTCCGAGTTCCTGCCATGCACATGTTTTCTGCAACTGGTCGAAAAGGTTGCAGCAGGCTTGGGCATCGTCCGGTTTCAGGCGCAGAGATTGGTAAAAAGAGGAGATCGCCTGATCTGAGTCGCCTTTCTCTTTGAACGCAATTCCAATGTTGTTGTACGCCTCCGCAAGATTCGGTTTTAATTTCAAAGCGTTCTGATAACATGAAATGGCTTCATCAAACTCACCTTTCTCCTTGAAAGCAATCCCCATGTTATTCAATGCCTCAGCCAAGTCCGGTTTTAAGGCCAACGCTTTTTGAAATGAAGATATGGCCTCATCAAGCCTGCCCTGCTCTTTGAACGCAATTCCCATATTGTTATGCGCTTTCGCATCATCCGGATTCAGATGCAGCGCCTGCTGAAAAGAGGATATCGCCTCGGCTGACTTGCCCTGCCGTCTTAATATTTCGCCCAGGTTGTTGTGATAAGCGGATATCCCAGAGGTATTCTGTATGGCCTTTTTAATCAGATGAAGAGCGGTCTCGTCTCTGCCGGTGAGGTGAGCGATAATGCCTGATAAATGCAGCGATTCTGAATGATTCGGATGAATTTCCAGTATCTTCCTGCAAACCGCTTCAGCCGCGTACAATTCCCCTGCCTGGTAATACTGCATCGCTTTTTTCAATTCTTTGTCAATATCGAATAACGGGAGATGCGGCGCATTCGGATACAGAGCCGTATCCGGCATATTCATTCAGGATTTAACAAGATTCATATCTGGAAGAGGAACACGGGCGAATGAAGGAAGATTCACATCTGCCTGCTGTTTGTTCCCGGAATCATTCACCTCAATCTGCCCAGTTCCCTCTCCGGATAAAAAATTCTCCCACATCCTTTTATAAATTTTCTCCAAATTCCTCACAAATCTCGGCGTGTCAAAAAGCGGTGCTGTCAGACGATTTTTCTCAAGCTTCTTCCGTATCTCATGCAGTTCTTCCGGGTGATTCGCCAGGCGCACGGCAAGGCGTTCATAGTCGTTCAGACTGTATGTGATCAGCTCCGGGAGTCCCACCGCGGTCAGAACGCTCGACGCGACACGGGACGCATAATGGCTCCCCTGCAAAGCTATCACAGGAACGCCGGCCCATAATGCATCGCTTGTGGTGGTATGGCCGTTGTAAATCCGGGTGTCCAGAACCAGATCCGCCAGTCTGATACGGGCCAGATATTCGCCTTTTGTCGGCATTCTTTCTGCAAAAAAAAGTCTTTCCGGATCAACGCCTCCTGCCTTAGCCTCCTGTCTCAGATTCCTCACGCCGGTTTCGCTTTTCTTCGGCAGCCACAGAATGCCTTGGGGAACCTGCTGAAGAATTCGCATCCATACATCAAACATGACCGGTTCGATCTTGTAGCCATGATTAAACGAACAAAAGAGAAAACGCCCCTGGGGCAGTCCGAAATCCGAGGGCTTCCAGTTTTTCTCCGAAATAGCCTGGGTGTTGTCGTTGATCTGAAAAGACTGGGGCATGTATGCGAACTTCTCGGCGTAGAAGGCTGCATGATCCTCAGGTGTCACGATTTTGTCCGTGATGATATAATCGAAAAAATCAGCCCCGCTCGTGCCTGCAAAACCGAGATATGTCGCCTGGATCGGTGCGGGGCGGAGCGCACAGATGCCGAACCTGCCGTCTTTTGTGTGACCAGTCAGTTCCACAAGAATATCCACCTGATCGTCATATATGCACTTTGCAGCGTCCCCATGGCTGAAAGCCCGGATATCAGTGAATTTGTCGCAATCCTCATATATGCGTCTCCTGTAATCACTACCGTCGTCTATTCCGTAAGAATAGCAGAAGATATTAAACGCATCCCGGTTATGAAGTCCGAACAGCCCCAGCATGAGATGGGATACCGCGTGGTTGCGAAAATCGCTTGAAAGATACCCCACGGTAATTTTTCGCTGAACAGAAACCGGGTTTCGCCTCTCCTCATAAGAAAAACGGATGTTCAGGTGTTTCATCGGTTTTGCCGCGTCATCAGCCCAGGATTTTGCCACGGCAAAATTATGCGCGAGATCCGTGCATCTTGTCAGATTCATGAATGGGCTTTCAGAGGTCTTTGCACCGCTCTCCAGTTCTTTTTTTGTCAGGAGATCAAGTTTGGGGGAGAGTTCCTCAATCTCCTGCCACGCACAGGTTTGCTGCAATTGGCGAATCAGATAGCTGTATGCTTTGGTGTAGTCCGGTTTCAGTTCCAATGCCTTTTTATAGCTTTGGATGGATTCGTCCAATTTCCCCTGTTCTTTGAACGCATTTCCCAAGTTATTATAAGCCTCAGGATAGTTCGGCCTGTTCTCCAGTGCCTTCTGATAGCAGGCGACCGCCTCATCCACCCGGGCCTGATCCTGGAGTGCGGTTCCCATGTCATTATAGGCCACAGCGTCGTTCGGCTTAAATTTCAGGGCCTTCTGATAACAGGCAATTGCCTCGTTCAGCCGGCCCTGATCCTGAAGCGCAAAGCCGATGTTGCTGTATGCTTCCACAAAATCCGGCTTTACCTGCAAGGCTTTCTGATAACATGCGATGGCTTCGTCTGTCCGGGCCTGATCCTGGAATGTGATTCCGAGGCTGTTGTAATAACACGCTTTTTGAGGATTATTCTGTATGGCCCTGTTGATCAGTTCCACGGCCTTCTCTTTTCTGCCGGACTGGTGGGCAATTACCCCGGATAAATGCAGCGCATCCCCATGATTCGGATCAATTTCAAGTATCTTTTTATAAATCTCCTCAGCCGGGTGAATCTGGCCCGATTGGTGATACTGAATCGCTTTTCTGAGTTCGCTCTCAATGTCGAAGAGGGCACGGGGTGCGGGGTGAGAGGTGTGGGGATTTGTCTGTTTTACGGCTTTTTCAAAGAAATGCTCCAGTTCCCGGACCGCTTCCATGTCTTCAAACAGGAGATCGGCTTTTGCCCTGATTTTGTCTCTGACCTCATCTCTCCAAGGTTTGTCGTTGGCAAGGCGGAGGGCAATTTCGATGTAGGATTGTGCGTCATTGGCAACGCAGTCGGTGACACCTGTCTGTTTGCAACATGCGAGTGTGACTCTCCCGCGCATAAAAGGCCCGGGCCATGTCACAATCGGCCGAGCCAGGGCGAATGATTCGTAAGTGGTGTTGCCCCCTCCGAAATGGGGGGGATCCATGAGAGCGTCGGCCAGCATCAGGAGGGATAAAAAATCGTTATGCGGCATAAAGGAGAGGAACCGCACCCGATCCACTGACCCGGGGAATGTGCACTTAAACCGCTCCCATACCTGTTTTGTAAAATGCTTGTACGACCCTTCGAGAAAAACGAGCAGGGCACGGGGATCACGCCGTAAAATCTCGGCCAGCGCAGGATCAAAATCCGGATGAAATTTGAAAATCGCCTGGGGGCATACATACAGGTTGCAATCTTCAGGAAGGCCGAATTTCTGCCGTGAAAAGACCTGCTCAGGCGGGGCAGGCCGGTAATAATACGCGGGGAGATGTTTCAGGAGGACAAGGCGTTCCGAATAATGCTCCTGCGCGGCCGGCGGTTCCAGGTTTTCGGATGATATGAAGTAATCCATATTGGGGATGCCTGTGGTTACCGGGTGTCCCCATGTCACGCACTGTACCGTGGCGAGACGTGAGAACGCCAAAAAATAGGTGATGGAATCCATTCCGATATCCGGATAAAACAGGATGGCCAATGAATGTTCTGCAATTTTCTGACGAGCCTCTTTTAAGCGATTCGGCAAAACCACAATTTCAGCAGCGTCAAAGGTCTTTGCCATTCGACGCTCTTTTTCTGAAAAACAGAATAATGTGATATGAAATTTTTCTTTGGATAAATTTCTTATAATCCCGCGGGTTAATTTTCCAACCGTCTGCTGGGTCGGATGATAAAGATGCTGGGAAACAAAGCCGAGTTTGATGCTGGATGTTTGATGCTGGATGTTTGATG
>JAOZLU010000179.1 GCA_029934695.1 Desulfobacterales bacterium
GTTTGATGTTTGATGTTTGATGTTTGATGTTTGATGTTTGATGTTTGATGTTTATTTACCATTTAGTCACTGTCATGATTTTTTTCTGATTTTCCGCAAAAAGATTCACGTCTTCCAGGTTCACCTCATACATGCCATACCATACTTTCTCAAAAAAGGTGACTTGTGTTGAAAAAATATTCGGGATATCCTCTTTTTGATGGCTACGCCTGCACAGTTCCCGCTCATAATCCCGGTTGGTTTTGTGTTTGGCAATGGTGATCATCTCATGTTCCGCCAGACGGGCCAGTGATGCGAGATAGAAGGCCCGCATGGCTGTCCGCAATTCCCCTTTTCCCAACAATTCTTTTGCCATTGCCAGCCAGCGGTCTGCCGGAAGCGCATCTGCTATGATTTCTTCGTCTGTCAAATCATGGGAAGGCAGGATGCCTCTGGTGACTATTTCCACCTGATTTTTTTTACGCTTTTGCCATGTCCGCCAAAAGAAAACGCCCAATATACATGCCAGAACAATAAGGACTATGAAAAGGAATTCCCGCACGGAGAGCATACTGTCTGTGTCGGGAATCTCTCTGCTCCGATGGCTTCCGGACATTATTTTATCCCTGATCGCTTTTATCCATCGGCTGACGGTTTTAACACAGGTTTTAAGCGTATCTGATATCCATTTTGTCAGCCATGCAAAAGGCCCTGGTTTCGCTTTGTTCCGTCTTTTTTCTTCCGGTGTATGCCAAGAAAATTTTCGCTGATTCATAATTTCTGCTATGGAGTGATCCAGCTCATTCCCGGAAACCGATTGCGGATTGCGGGTTGCGTACAACGGATCGTCTGATGTTTGACATTGGGCATCCGGTATGCTGTATCCGGCATCCAATATCAGGAAAAAAAAGATCAGCATTACAGTCCGTATCTTTCCGTGCGAGGAAAAAAATTTCAATTCAGCCTTCAGGTCATCCCCTGACCGGAGGGATGACCCGTAAAAGCAGCGCAAGGCATAAACCGTCTTTATAAGCGGATCCACGCATAAATAGGTGACACAGCACGTTGCAGTCAGAAAGGTGGTATTGAATACGCTGAATCCGGTCATCGTAAATAAGGTTTCAATGCCGAGGAATTTCTTCAGTATATGTGGAATCAAAAAAATAGTGATGCCCAAGTTTAAGAATACAAATACGCCAAAGAGGGAAAAGACAAGTAGCAGTGCGCAGTTCTGTCCCGGCCAGAAACCTGCCTGACGCCATGCCCTTTTGCATATCTGCTTTGTATCGCTGCTTTCACCATCATCCTGTGCAGAAACATTCTGATAAAAAGCGTAACACTGGCCAAAAGGGATGATCAGCACCAGGGCAGACGGCAGAATGAGAAAGCCGGAAGACTGGATGACTGTCTGTGTCACCACAAGATGTCTGATACGGGCAAAGGACCAGGTAAGAGACGGCTCGTTGCTGATTTGCGCCCGGATGCGAAGGGCAAAAACAGTCTGCCAGCATTTCATCCAGATGAAAAGCATTGCAAGGCCCAACGAGGCACCCGCACAATATTCCTGCCCGAACGCGTTCCGGCTCATGTCGGCCCAGAAGTAGAGGATTCCAAGTATAAAGGGCATCGTTCCAATGTAATAGATGGAAAGGTTGGCTGGCGAGAAGCGTAGCAGATGGACAGCTTCATCTATGATTTCAAAAAGCTCTTTGGGTTGTTGCGTCATTTTCCGATTGAACATGATTCCTTTACGATTTATGATATTCCCAAGATTCCCGGCATAAACAAAAAATCCTGATTATAACGGATTCAGGGGAGGCTCCCGCACCTGCCCTCAGACATATCCGAACGTGCAGGTTTAAGCTCTGTGCCCCGGGTTCAAGCTTTGTGGCCTCTTTGTGCCCCCTTTGTGTCCTTTGTGGTTAAAAAGGTGCGATGCAGGCTGCGCTCCACCCACCCTGCACCAAGTATTTTATTTTTTGGGAAATCCCTATTTCTCAGTATCACGCAGTGCTGCATGAGCCGCGGCGAGACGTGCGACAGGCACTCTGAAAGGCGAGCATGAAACATAAGTCAGCCCAAGCTCATGGCATAACTGGATGGAATGCGGCTCACCACCATGTTCGCCACAAATGCCGCATTCCAGGTCAGGTCTTACTTTGCGCCCTTTTTCCACAGCGATGCGCATCAGTTCGCCTACGCCATCCCGGTCAATGGTGGCAAAGGGATTGTCCGGCAAAATGCCGTTCTCCATGTATTCGATCAGAAAGTCTGCTTCCGCATCATCCCGTGAAATGCCGAAAGTCGTCTGGGTCAGGTCATTGGTTCCGAAAGAGAAGAACGACGCATATTCAGCGATCTGATCTGCTGTCAGTGCGGCCCGCGGAAGCTCGATCATCGTGCCGAACTTGTAGTTGATTCCAATACTCCGTTCCTTCATAACTTCCCTGGCCTCGGCTTCAAGCACCTCACGTTGCAGCTTGAGTTCGTTGACATGGGTGGTCAGCGGAATCATCACTTCCGGATGCACAGACACCCCTTCTTTCGCCACGATACATGCCGCCTCAAAAATGGCGCGCACCTGCATGGTGGTCAGTTCCGGAATCATAATACCCAGACGCACCCCGCGCAGTCCGAGCATAGGATTGGCTTCGCTGAGGCCTTCGACCCGCTTGAGTATGTACTCCTTCTTTCTGACCTGATCCAGCAGTTCGTCAATTTTTCCGAGGTCACCAGCATGTTGCAGGCGAATTTTGAGATCGGAAAGCTCCCGCACCAGTTCCAGCTGATTGGGCAGAAATTCGTGCAGGGGCGGATCGATCAGGCGAATGATCACCGGCAGACCGTCCATGGTCCTGAACAGTCCGGCAAAATCCTCACGCTGAAAGGGGAGCAAAGCTCTTAGGGCTTCAGACCGCTCAATTGGCAAATTCGCCATAATCATCTTCTGCACATAAGGCAGACGATGAGCTTCAAAAAACATGTGTTCGGTGCGGCACAGGCCAATGCCTTCCGCACCGTATTCAAGTGCGCGTTTCGCATCGTCCGGATAGTCAGCGTTGGTCCAGACACCAAGATGACGAAATTCGTCTGCCCAGGAAAGCAGTTTCATCAGCCAGCTGTCCTTAATATCCGGCACCATTGTCGGCAGTTCCCGGGCATAGACCTCGCCGGACGTGCCGTCAATAGAGATAGTTCCCCCTTCTTTGATGACCGTGCCGTCCACGCTGATCTGGCGCTTGTTCATATCTATTTTAAGGGTGGAAACGCCGACTACCGCTGGTTTGCCAAACTGACGGGCAACCAGTGCGGCATGGCTGGTACGGCCCCCGCGGCTGGTAAGAATACCCTTGGATGCCAACATGCCATGGACATCGTCCGGCCTGGTTTCAGGGCGGACCATAATAACATTTTTGCCCTCTTTGGACCATTCTTCAGCCAGATCCGCATCAAGCGCGACCACGCCGACTGCTGCACCCGGAGAGACATTGAGACCGATGGCCATCATCTCTCCATTGGCCAGGGCCGCTTTTGTGGCTTCCATATCAAATTGCGGATGCAGGAAGAAATCAACCTGTTCCGGCGTGACACGCAGCACAGCTTCCTCACGGGTAATCAGCCCCTCTTCGACCATGTTCACAGCGATGCGGACCGCGGCCTGGGCAGTACGCTTTCCATCACGCGTCTGCAGCATCCACAGTTTGCCCTTTTCAATGGTAAACTCGACATCCTGCATTTCCTTATAATGCGTCTCCAGACGGCCGACGATTTCCTCGAACTCTGTGTATGCTTCCGGCAGCTCCTCTTTCAACTGCGAAATATCTTCGGTCAGACGGATTCCGGCCACGACATCCTCACCCTGTGCGTTCGTCAGGTAATCGCCTTCGATATGCTTTTCTCCGGTGGAACCGTCGCGCGTCATGGCGACGCCGGTGGCACTGTCATTTCCCATGTTGCCGAAGACCATGGTCACGATATTGACCGCAGTGCCCAGATCATGGGGGATACCCGCAGCATTCCGGTAATCAGCAGCCCGTTTGCCGTTCCAGCTTTTAAAAACAGCTTGGGTTGCCATTTTCAGTTGCTGATACGGATCGGTCGGAAAATCATGACCGGTCTTATGTCTGTAGATCGTTTTGAATTTATCTGTTATGCCCTTCCAGTCGTCAGCCGTCAGGTCAGCATCTGTTTCGGCACCTGCTTTTTTACGGGTTTCAGTGATCACTTCTTCAAAAACGTCATCAGATACACCCATCACAACACTGCCGAACATCTGTATCAGTCGGCGGTACGCGTCATAGACAAAGCGTTCATCCTGAGTCAGTTTGGTCATCCCTTTGGCAGTCTCATCATTCAGGCCGATGTTCAGCACTGTGTCCATCATGCCAGGCATGGAGAATTTGGCCCCGGAGCGGCACGAGACCAGCAGGGGATTCTTCTTATCGCCGAATGTTTTGCCGCTTTCGGTCTCAATGTTTTTCAATGCTTCCAGCTCCTGTTCCCACATTCCATCTGGAAACGTGCCGCCTGAAGAGAGATAGGCATTGCACGCCTCTGTGGTCACGGTAAAGCCGGGCGGTACCGGGACCCCGATGCGGGCCATTTCTGCCAGATTGGCCCCTTTGCCGCCAAGTAATCCGCGTCCGGCTTCCCAGTCACCGCCTACATAAGCTTCAACCTCATCAACTTCTTTGAAGAGGAATACCCATTTTTTATCAGACATTTTAATTCATCTCCTTATTCATTATATTTTAATCTGCATTTTTGTAACCGCACAGGTCACAACTTTTTGTCCCGTACTCAGAAGCTCCTGCCGGACGGGGTTCCCTGCCGGACGGGGTTTGCAACCCCGTCCGAAATATTTTGTTCTGAAAATATCAAACATTACGGGGTTGCAAACCCCGTCCGGCAATAAGGTCACAACTTTTTGTCCCGTACTCAGAAGCTTGTATTTAGCAAGGTGCAATAAAATCTTTTATTTCCTAAAAGTCAATAGGGTGAAAGGAGTATTTTGGAGGGGGATATTCGTCAGAAAAGGAGTGCAAAAATTACGCTCCGCTCCATTTTTGCACTCCTTTTTCCTATTTCAGGCCGGCTTCTTTATAATACCTCATAGCTCCCGGATGGATGCGGGCTGACATATTTTCAAGCATTTTTGTTTTATCCAGCCCCTGAAAAGCGACATGGAGCGACTTGAACTGTCTCATATTCTCAAAAATTTCTTTGGCAATGGCATAAGCAAGCATATTTGAGGCTTTGACGGATGTAACAAGCGTTGCCTTAACGCCAAAGGTTTCAATATCAGCGTCGTTTGCCGCGTTTCGGTAATATTTAATCGGAATCTTTGTCTTGACATAATATGGATGCACATCATTGACAAGTTTCTTTGCAATAACAGGCATGGGAATGATTTTTACCTTCTTTTTTCCTGAAGTAGCGTCAATAATTGCGCCGGTGGGATGCCCCACGGTATAAAAAAATGCATCAATGCCACCTGCTTTAAGGAGTCTGGACGCTTCGAGGGGCTTTAACTCTTTTGCAATGATATCCTTTTTATAATCAATTCCTGCTGCGTTCAGTGCGTCAATGGAATTCTGACGATGCCCTGAACCAGGATGGCCCAAATTCACCCGTTTTCCCCTCATATCCGCAATGGTATTGATGCCTGAATCCACAGCAGCGACCAGTGTGCAAGCTTCTGCATAAAGGCTGAACATTGAGCGAAGGTCTCTCTGGGGGCCTCTCCCTTCCCATTCCGCTCCGCCGAAAGCCGCCTGATGTTGTCTGTCCCCCTGGGCAAGGCCAAAATCCAGAATGCCGGAAATCACCGCATCTATATTATATACAGATCCGTCTGTGGATTCAACGACACATCGAATGCCATACTCATGGCGTTTTTTGTTGACAATACGGGCAATGGCACCTCCGGCCTGATAGAAAACGCCGGTGACGCCTCCTGTTCCAATTGTCACGGTGGATTCAGCGTGCACAGCCCGCGGTGAATTCCCCATGAAGAAAAGAAAACAGAACAAAAGCACTATGGCCAAAACAAATTTTTTCATTGGTCCCTCCTTTTGATTAACGTCCTCATCTTTAAATTATTAGAGCGTTCCATTTGAACATTGTTTCTATAGCATAATTCTGATAATTGTCAAACTCAGTTTTATTAATATGCAAACCGTTGCCACAAATTGATCTGTGTATCATGGAACTGCTCCTGTTTTTTTGCTTGACAACAGCAACGTATTGCCATATTTTAGTCGAATTTAGGTTTTTTCGGCATGACGAAAGTGAAAAGTTGAAAGTAAAAGGCTGAAAGTCCTTGACAGTCATAACTTTTATAAAATTGCTGACCTTCAACTTTTCAACTTTTCACTTTTCACTTTTCACTTTTCACTTTCAACTTTTCACTTTCAACTTTTCATTATCTAAGGATAAAATAATGCCACAAGCAAAAAACGTGGAAGAATATATTGGCATTCAAAGGACTGCCATCGCCTCAAACCCCGAGTGCGGAACCACTCATTACAATCTTGCCGTCGCGCTGATCGGACAGAAAAAATATGATGAGGCTGAACAGGAACTTCATGACGCTGTCGAATGCAGTCCCAACCTTGCCGAAGCTTATGCCCAGTTGGGGGGAATCTGCCTGCAACGCGGGGATATGGAAGGATGTCTGTCCTACAATAAGCGGGCAATTCATTCAAGGGCAGGATTTGCCGAGGGCCATGGCAATATCGGATTTGCACATCTTCAGATGGGAAATGTGGATGAAGCCATCCCCGCACTTGAAAAGGCAGTGAGATGGAACCCCAACTTCATCCAGGCATACACCACACTGGCAAACGCCTATCTGATGAACGGAATGACAGACAAAAGCATTGAAACCGGCATGAAGATTATTGATCTTGAGCCCAATTTTGCGATTGCCCATAATAATCTGGCCATTGCATATCTTGAAAAAGAGGAATATGATCTGGCAACAGATCATTGCGACAAGGCCGTTGAACTGGGGTATGAAGTGGCTCCGGAAATTTTAAAGGAAATTGAGAGTCACAGAAAACATGCCTGACAAACCGCAGTTCAGATATTTTTTGCGCCATCCCGCAACTTTCGTGCAAGAAAACGATGCTATCTGGAAATCCCCCCTTCCCATGAACCGAAGGCAGGCATCAGTTCATTCTCACTCGCCGAGTGCTGAAAAGCAGTTGCCCCTCTCATCAGGGGGAGAGATGCAGGGCGACGTTTCTGTAAGCCACGGGGATTATTTTTGCGCCATCCGTTCTTTTCTGGAAAAAGATCAGTTTGAAATGATTGCTTCCGAGGCTTCCCGGCATATCGATCAGGATACAGGGCCGGAACATATTGAATCCATAGATATTTTTCTGGAAAAGCACGGACAATTTTATCATCCGGCCAAAATTGAAACAATTGTGGGCGGTTCAGAAGCATCCTTTGTTTTGAATGTGGCAATTTCCGAACCGGGCAAAGCCTGCATCAAAAGAGAATATAATCTTCTCAGGCAGTTGAATGACACATTTTCCTGTTCATTTCTGCCCAAAATTTACGGGCAGGGTGAAATCTGTGTGAATAACGGTCCTGATATCGGCATGTTTATGGGGGAGTGGTTTGAGGGGTACTGTGAATTCCACATTTCCCGGGATCAGGAAGATAAGAAAAACAGAATTGTTGTGTGGGATACTGAACAGGGCCATTTTTTTCTGTCTTCGGACAGGACAATGGAACTTTACCGGCAGGCTGCCATGATTCTGACCTGTTATTATAATGTGAAAACCTTTGAGCAGATTTGTCTCTGGCATCACGCTGCCGGTGATTTTGTCATAAAGCTTGACAAAGAGGGGGATGTGGGATTGAAACTCATCACCGTCAGGCAATACGCGTCACTGGTTCAGCAGGGAGGGGGTGCAGATGCCATATTGCACGCCCTGATGGTGTTTCTTGTCGGCCTGTCCCTCCGGATGCGTCTGGACAGACTGGACGGGGTGGGGGATATCGTGTGGGCGGATGACATTGCTGTCAAAGGAACTGTGGAGGGTTTTTTCCGGGCACTGGCATTAAAGCCCGCGATATCCCTGCTTCCGGCCCCGCTTTCCGACTGTTTTCAGTATTATCTTTCCCTTTACACGGAAACAGATATAGCTGATTTGTCGGAAGTCATTGTAAACACATACAATCCGATGGCTCCCGAAGTTCCTGTCATGCAGAAACATAAAAAAAATCATGCAGCGGCTTTGTACCATGCTATCCGCAGTTAAAAAATCGGAACTTTATCCTTTTCTGTTGACAAAAAAAAATATTGATTCTATATTCACTTTTTTTAAACATCTGCAGACAAAAAAAGACCTGAACAGTTCCATCTGGGAAGGTGAAGCTTCTTTATAAACAAGATGGCCAATATTTAAAAAAAATAAATGGAGGTAAAACATGGCAAAACATGAGACCCCTTTGTTGGATCAGTTGGAAACCGGCCCGTGGCCGAGTTTTGTGACCGACATTAAGCGGGAAGCCGAATCAAGGGCAAAAAACGAAAACAATGTGGATTTCCAGATTCCGGCAGATGTCTGTGAAGATCTTCTGGGCGTTCTTGAACTTTCTTTCAAGCACGGAAGAACCCATTGGAAACATGGCGGCATTGTCGGTGTGTTCGGCTATGGCGGCGGTGTTATCGGAAGGTACTGCGATCAGCCTGAAGCATTCCCGAGTGTTGCACATTTCCATACAGTACGTGTGGCTCAGCCGGCTGGGAAATATTATACGGCCGACTACCTGAAAAAGATCTGTGATCTGTGGGAACGTCGCGGCAGCGGTATCACCAACATGCACGGCTCAACCGGAGATATTATTTTCATCGGTACCACAACGCCCCAGTTGGAAGAAATTTTTTATGAGCTGACACATAATCTCAACCAGGATCTGGGCGGTTCCGGTTCAAACCTGCGGACACCTGCGGACTGCATCGGTGCATCCCGTTGTGAATATGCATGTTATGACACACAGGCCCTCTGCCATGATCTCACCGTTGAATATCAGGATGAGCTTCACCGGCCCGCTTTTCCGTACAAATTCAAATTCAAATTTGACGGATGCCCCAACTGCTGTGTTGCATCAATTGCGCGTTCTGACTTATCCTTTATCGGAACATGGAAAGATGACATCCGCATTGATCAGGAAGCGGTCAAGGCATACATCGGCGGTGAGCTGAAACCCAACGGAGGAGCACATGCCGGCCGTGACTGGGGTGCGTTTGATATCCAAAAAGAAGTTGTTGGTCTGTGTCCCACCGGATGCATGCGCTATGAAGACGGAAAGCTCGAAGTCAACACCCCTGAATGCACCCGGTGCATGCATTGTATCAATGTCATGCCGAGAGCTCTGAGAATAGGTAACGACAGAGGCTGCTCCATATTTGCAGGTGCCAAGGCTCCGATTCTGGACGGCGCTCAGATGGGCACCCTGATTGTTCCTTTTATGAAGGTCGAAGCTCCTTACGAGGAGATCAAAGAAAAAGTTATCGAACCGATATGGGACTGGTGGATGGAAGAAGGGAAGAACCGTGAACGTCTCGGCGAACTCATGAAACGTCAGGGACTGCAGAAGCTGCTTGAAATGACAGGTCTTGATCCTGATCCGAGGATGGTTCAGGAACCGAGGTCCAACCCGTACATCTTCTGGAAAGAAGACGAGGTTGAAGGCGGATGGGAACGTGACGTGAACGAATACAGGAAACATCATCAGAGATAATTAAGGAGGGTAATCACCATGGCATTTGTATCATCAGGTTATAATCCTGAAAAACCGATGGAAAACAGAATCACTGACATCGGACCGAGAAAGTTTGATGAATTTTATCCTCCTGTTATTAAGAACAACAAGGGGAAATGGCTGTATCATGAAATTCTGGAGCCCGGGGTTCTGGTCCATGTTTCAGAATCCGGCGATGAGGTTTATACTGTGAGAGCCGGCGGCTGTCGTCTGATGAGTGTTTCCCATATCCGGGAAGTATGTGAGATTGCAGACAAACACTGCGACGGCTATCTGAGATTCACCACCCGGAACAATATTGAGTTCATGGTTGACTCCAAGGACAAGGTGAAACCGCTGGTGGATGATCTTATGAGCCGGAAACAGGATGGCGGCTGTTACAAGTTCCCTGTGGGCGGCACCGGCGCAGGCATCTCCAACATCGTCCATACTCAGGGCTGGATTCACTGCCATACACCGGCTACCGATGCATCAGGGACTGTGAAGGCGACGATGGATGTTCTCTTCGATGATTTCAGAAGCATGAGACTTCCTGCACACCTGCGTGTCTCCATGGCGTGCTGTCTGAACATGTGCGGCGCTGTCCACTGTTCGGATATCGCCATTCTGGGCTATCACCGCAAACCGCCGATGCTGGATCATGAATATCTGGACAAAATGTGCGAGATTCCGCTGGCCATCGCTGCCTGTCCGACCGCGGCAATCAAGCCTGCCAAGGTCAAACTTGATAACGGAAAAGAAGTGAAAAGTGTTGCCGTGAAGAATGAAAGATGTATGTTCTGCGGCAACTGCTACACCATGTGTCCTGCAATGCCCCTTGCTGACGATGTGGGCGACGGAATCGTGCTCATGGCAGGTGGCAAGGTGTCCAACAGGATCAGCGCACCCAAGTTTTCCAAGGTGGTTGTTGCTTTTATCCCGAACGAAATGCCTCGCTGGCCCAAGATGACGGATACAATCACAAGGATGGTTGAGGCTTATGCAAAGGACGCCAACAAATACGAGCGTCTTGGCGAATGGGCAGAACGGATCGGATGGGAACGATTCTTTGAGAAATGTGAACTTGAGTTCACTCATCATCTTATTGATGATTTCCGTGATCCTGCTTACTTTACATGGCGTCAGACGTCTCAGTTCAAGTTCTAAAACTTCATGCCGGACTTCCGAAGTCTTCAAACCTTCGGAAGTCTTTATAGTTATAAAAGAGGTTGAAAAATGGAGTACGAGGAAGCGAAACAGAAGATAGTGGATGGTCTTACTAAAAAGTTGAAGACAAAAAGCAAGTTCTATTTTAATGACTTGGCTAAGATACTGGAGATGAAGCCGAGAGAGGCCAAAAAGCTGATCAACAAGATGGTGGTAGATGGTGTTCTTGAATACTGGTCAAGCGGAAGCACTTCGATGTATGGAATGCCGGGTACCGGAAAACAGGCTGCGGCTGAACATGAGGACTGATTTCGGGAATCAGAGAGGCTGATTGCTCTCTCCTGAAGCTGATGCCCTGTTTTGAGTGATGGTTGCTGCAGCAAAATTTTACAAAATGGGGCTTCATGTTATCTTGAAAAGTTGAAATGAACTTGCGACTGCTAAAATCCGTGCAGGGATGATTCAGCCAAACGTAATCTCAGCATATTACGGTTTCGTCGGAATCCGTTTATGGCTAAAATCAGAATTGCTGCCTGAATTTTTTAAACCCCGATTTGAAACACGGCTCCGATCTGTCTTTCCCAAATAAATCCAGCTATTTATCACTATACGCAAGAGATATGCCGAACTGTGCCGAACTGTATTGATCGTCTGTATTGATTGTATTATATAATCTGATACAGAGGGCAAGTGGAAAATCTAAAGTGGATTTTCCGTGTT
>JAOZLU010000771.1 GCA_029934695.1 Desulfobacterales bacterium
CACCCTACTGACCTGTTTTCCGTGAAGGTGGGTTTCGCTTCGCTGCACCCACCCTGCTGACCTGTTTTCCGTGAAGGTGGGTTTCGCTTCGCTGCACCCACCCTACTGACTCCCAGCAAGGCTCGCCAGTTCCTGAACAAACCCGTTCATACGCTCTGTCTCGGCGTTCATTTCCTGAGAAGTGCCTGCGAGAATTTCAGCGTTGGCAGCATTCTGCTGCACCACACTGTCTGTTTCAGCCATTGAAATGTTGATTTGGGCGATACCCTGAGCCTGTTCCTTTGAATTTGCAGAAATTTCGCCGACCAGTTCGCCAACCTTGCGGGTTCCTTTTTCCATTTTGACGAATGCTTTATTTGCAATTGAAACAACATCCAGTCCATTCTGTACTTTTTTGATAATATTTTCAGCAACTTCCGTGGTGTTCTTTGCGCCGTCCCCTGATCTCACGGCAAGACGTTTCACTTCATCGGCCACCACTGCAAATCCTGCTCCGGCCTCACCCGCCCTGGCTGCTTCCACGGCTGCGTTCAGACCAAGCAACTTGGTCTGAAATGCAAGCTCATCAATGATTCTGATAATTTTGCGGCTTTCCTCGCTTTCCTCGGAGATTTCTTCAAAAAACCGGGTCAGCCGGATCATGGAAGCATCTGCTTCTTTTATGTCCCTGTCAGATTCTTTTACGATACTGTCTGCAAAATCCGCATTATCCGCATTTTGCCGGGTCATGGAAGAGGTTTCTTCCAAAGATGAGGATGTCTCTTCCAAGGCGGCTGCCTGGTCCGAAGTTTTTTCCGAGAGTTGCCAGCTTGAGGATAATACCTGGCCGGAAAGAGCGGATACCTGTTCAGAGGCATTTCTGAGTCCCATAATGGCCCGGTTCAGAGATTTGCCGACAAAGCGGCTCATAAAAAAACCAAGCATGACAATCGGCAGGCTGATAAGGAAGATGATCAGGTTTAATGTTCTTGATCCGGAAAGCTGCTTTTTCAGATCATGTGCTGATTCCTCAGTTGTCTTCACGATACGCTTGTCTGTTTCATCCATTATGTTCAGCAGGCTTTCTTTTTTTTTCTCAGTTTCATTCAGCTGATCCCTCAGTTCTTTGGAGATCGTATGAAATTGTGACACTTTTTCTTTGAATTTCTGAGCCTGGCTGATGAGCTGTGTGCCATATTTGGCAATATCCGGTTCGGAAGCGGTTATGGTATGTAATCTCAGAATGAGTTTGTCAGTCAATTCCAAAGTAGGATGTTCATGCTCGTGCGATTTGAAATGTTCCAATCCTGACTCGGAAAACTGCATCTTAATTTCAAGAAGGGATTTCTCATACCCGGTGATCAGATGAATCAACTGTTCCATGACAGACGGATCTTCACCTTCCATTATCAGGCTGACTATGTTTTCGGAAACAGTTTCCCCCAGCGAGTCCAATGTCTTGTCAAGCGTATGGCTGATTCTGCCTATTTCCTGGCGGGCCTGGTTTATCATTGCACATTGCCTGAGAACTTCCCGGATTTTTTGGTCAAATCCGCCCAGGGATTTTTTCAGCCACATATCTCCGGTTCCTTGTATGAGCGCAGTTATCCTATTTATAAGGTGTTCGCCTTTGGTTTTTAAAAATTCCTCGTTTCCATAGAATGTGCTTGTCAGAAGATTCATGTCTGAAAGCAACAGCGCAAGGTCCCTTCCTGTACGGGCATTCTCGGCAATCTGCCTGTTCTGTCTGGTAAATACCGTCATTATCACGTCTTCTGCATGCCATGAGGAAAGGAATACAATAATGATGTTCACACCAAAGGCAACGCACACAAACCCGCTGACCAGCATGAGTTTTCTGATAATATTTTTGTGAAATAATGACGACAGTTTCTTCATTTTTTTCTCCTTCAAAGGTGAATGGTGAATGCATAATTCACCATTCATAATGCATAATTCACTTCTCTGTTTTCACCAATTCAGCACCGAGCAGAAAATCAGCTCTGGGCTGTATTCCCAATGCTTTGAGAGCTGTCACATTGATTACCCGCTTTCCATTGTAGTTCCGGGTGATCGGAATTTCGGAAACTGGCGTTCCCTGCATGGCTTTCAGCAACATTTCGGCGGCTGTTTTGCCCTGTTCCAGACCGGTCTTCTGCACAGCGCACAGCATCCCGTATTTGATCCGATACCTGTTGTCAGTGATTCCGGGCTTGCCATAAGCCTTCAGCACAGCCGGTATGATCTCGCTGTCATCAAGGGGCCTGCCGTTCTCATCGGCTATCCCCTGCAATGTTGCCAGGAACAGCACATCGCACTGACTGCCCAGTTTTTTTGCCATTGGAATCGCCTCTTCAAGCGTGTTCGGCTCTTCAGACCCGGTGAATTTTGCCACATACCTGTCCGATTGGCTTCGAACCCGTTTCAGTATTGCATCTCCTGAGGGACTTTTCTTAATCATATATGCGAAGGTTTTCAAGGACGGAATGATCTGCTTGGCAAACGCTACTGTCTCGGCAATAGGGGAGCGTTCCAGAATTCCCGACACATTTGAGGACGGATACCCGTATTTTTCAGGATCGGCATTGACCCCGCAGAACATCACCGGAGTTTTCACCTTGTCCTTCAAATACCTGACAACAAACATGGACTGGGCATTGTCGTCAGCGGCAATGACACCGTCAGGCTGGAATTCCCTGTAAAGCGCATAAGCTTCTTCGGCTTTCTGAGGACCGCCTTTCAGATTGCTTTTCGTATCCATATAAAAGTACCTGACCTCATGCTTGCCGGCCAAAACGGAATCTGTGCCTTCCTTCATTTCCTGAACCCAGGAAAATGTTTCCTCATAGCTCATGACCACCAGAACCTTGAACGGAGCAGCGTGTCCCGCTGCGGGAAACAGGCCGCACATACAGACCATAATTGCCGCCATAAAACAATACA
>JAOZLU010000180.1 GCA_029934695.1 Desulfobacterales bacterium
ACAAACCCCGTCCGGCAGAAAGCCACAGATTTCATTGATGTTCGTATTTTACAGGAGACCAATATGAAGCAACTCGCCACAGCGGAACACTTATCGCTATTTATTTCAAAAATGGAAGCCCAGGGGCTTCAGCAGATTGTAATTGACACATTTGCCTATTATTATGAACAGGTGATCACAGGTGAAACAGGGCTTTTGCATGACAGGGAGATTCTGCCAGTCCCGGATAAGATTGCAAATTCAGAGGACATCAGCAATTATGCCAAGTTAGGAAGAAAAGTGCTGAAAAATGCTGTCAGGATAACATTGAACGGCGGACTTGGCACAAGTATGGGACTGACCGGGCCGAAATCACTTGTCAAAATAAAAAATGGAAAAACCTTCCTTGACATCATACTGAGACAGTCAGAAAATGCCAATGTCAGGCTCGCACTTATGAACAGCTTCAGCACAGACAAATATACCCACGCGGCCCTGTCAGAAATAAAATCGTCTGTCAAACCCCTGACATTCCTTCAGCACAAATTCCCCAAAATACTCCGGGAAGGATTTGCGCCTGCATCCTGGCCCGAAAACCCGGAACTGGAATGGAATCCCCCGGGCCACGGCGACATATATACCGCACTTTTCACATCCGGAATGCTCCGGAAGTTTCTTGATGACGGCATCCGGTACGCCTTCATATCCAATTCGGACAATCTGGGAGCAACTCTGGATGAATCCCTGCTGGGCTATTTTTCCGAAAACAGATTTCCCTTTATGATGGAAGTTGCAGAAAGAACACCCGCAGATGCCAAAGGCGGACATCTCGCTGTATATAAAAAAAATAACCGTCTGATCCTGCGTGAGGCCGCCCAATGCCCGGAAAACGAACTGGATGCATTCAGAGATATCACCCGTTACAGGTTTTTCAATACCAACAACCTCTGGATCAACCTGGAATTTTTGGCGGAACTGATTGAAACCCGGAAAACCGTCCGTCTTCCCATGATCCTGAATCCCAAGACATTGGATCCCAGAAATGAGAACAGCCCGGGTGTATTTCAGGTCGAAACAGCAATGGGAGCCGCCATCTCCCTTTTTGAAGATGCGACAGCCGTCAAAGTTCCCCGAACCCGCTTTTTCCCCGTGAAAAAATGCAATGACCTTCTGGCACTTCAGTCGGACTATTTCCTGTTCCCAGATGAAAACATGCTGCGCCTGAACCCGGACAGAAGCTCAGACACGCTCAGGATAGCCCTTGATCCCAAGTTTTACGGGAAGATTGATCAGTTTGATGAAAAATTCAGAAACGGTGTTCCTTCGCTGGTTGAATGTGAATCTCTGACCATTGAGGGGGATGTGCTTTTTGAAAAAAATGTCTCAGTAAAAGGGAATGTCCTCATAAAAAACAGAGGCAAATCCCAGGCAGTTGTCAAAGAAGGGACGCTCATAGATAGTGACATGATTTTCAAATAAAAATTCTCGTTTCCACACTCGGAATATCCATCTGCCACAACTCGCTGAACTGATGAGATGCCCTGGCAAATCCCGTCCGACCCATTGCCGGACGGGGTTTGCCTTCTCCTGTTGCTTGCGGAGGAATCACAGAGGAGGAACAGATTGGGGAGTGTCCTGAACCCCGCTTTCCGGGAATGCGGAATGGAACCCTCGGCAGCGGATGATGCGATGCAGATGATGAAAACATGGTATGACGGCTTCCGCTTCTCGGGGGTATGCGGATCTGCTTGATCATCAGACCGGATGCCCGCCAGTATGATCTCTCCGATATGTTGTTCGAGTTCAAATATGTCTCTCTGAAAACTCTGAAGCTGAGCGGAGAAAAACTCAGGGAGATGCCGGAAGATGAACTGCTGCAAAAATCCCCGATAAAAGAGGCATTCAGGAATGCGGAATTCCAGATCAGGCGTTATGCCGGTGTGCTGAGGGAGAGATTCGGACAGATGCTCAGGCTGAAAGCATATATAGTGGTTTCCGCCGCATTCGACAGATTGCTCGGCAAGGAAATCATGGCGTAGTTTCTTTCCTGATTATAACGGTTTTAGGGGACTCCCTGAATCCGTTATAATCAGACATTTTCCAACTCGGCTATACTTTTCCTGACATCTCAGATCTATTTCATATACTTGTCTATGATCTGCTGTTCTATCCCTTCTTTTTTCATCTGCTTCAGTATGTTGTCAAACTTTTCAGCCAATACTCTGCCTTTTTCGCCGATGGCTTTGGAAAAGACTGTGTAAGCCGGATGTTCAGTGATAACATATACCACTTCAAAGCGGTTCTGAAGACCGAAACGTCTGCTGTTGAACAGAAACGGCTTCTCTGGGCTTAGTGCCGCGTCTATACGTCCTATATTCATAATTCGCATCATATCCTCCTGATTATTGCAGACCGTTTTTTTAAGACCCTGATAATTGTCAAATTCCTGCCCGTAGGAAAATCCTCTGACGACTCCAACAGTCTTACCCTTGAGATCATCAAGGCTGCTCACCTTCAAGCCGCTTTCCTTTGGAGCCATGATGACATTTTTCTGAGTATGTATGGCTTCTGTGGTATAATACAAAAACTTGGTCCGCTCTTCTTTGTGCAATGCAGTAAGGATACCCGTCACATCGCCTTTCTTCGCAATTTTCAAAGCTCTTTTCCAAGGCACCACTTTGAACTCAGGTTCAATCCCGAGCCGTTTGCAGACCTCTCGGACCATGTCCACATCAATGCCGGTCATCTGTTTTCCCTCTCTATACTGAAACGGCGGGAAATCCCTCATAGCAGCCAGCCTAATCTTTTCAGCCAGCACATTGCCCGGCAGAAGAAATGTAGCCATAACTAACGTCACAATAAATTTCTTCATTCTTTCTCCTCCTTAATTCTGTTAAAAGGTTACGAAAATTTACAACTGATGCCGTCAAGCCCCGTAGGGGGACATGTTTGCTGCTACAAATATGCCGCCTCTACGGGGCTTTACAAGGCTCCCCTAAATCCGTTATAATCAGACATTTTCCAACTCGGCTATACTTTTCCTGACATCTCAGATCTATTTCATATACTTGTCTATGATCTGCTGTTCTATCCCTTCTTTTTTCATCTGCTTCAGTATGTTGTCAAACTTTTCAGCCAATACTCTGCCTTTTTCGCCGATGGCTTTGGAAAAGACTGTGTAAGCCGGATGTTCAGTGATAACATATACCACTTCAAAGCGGTTCTGAAGACCGAAACGTCTGCTGTTGAACAGAAACGGCTTCTCTGGGCTTAGTGCCGCGTCTATACGTCCTATATTCATAATTCGCATCATATCCTCCTGATTATTGCAGACCGTTTTTTTAAGACCCTGATAATTGTCAAATTCCTGCCCGTAGGAAAATCCTCTGACGACTCCAACAGTCTTACCCTTGAGATCATCAAGGCTGCTCACCTTCAAGCCGCTTTCCTTTGGAGCCATGATGACATTTTTCTGAGTATGTATGGCTTCTGTGGTATAATACAAAAACTTGGTCCGCTCTTCTTTGTGCAATGCAGTAAGGATACCCGTCACATCGCCTTTCTTCGCAATTTTCAAAGCTCTTTTCCAAGGCACCACTTTGAACTCAGGTTCAATCCCGAGCCGTTTGCAGACCTCTCGGACCATGTCCACATCAATGCCGGTCATCTGTTTTCCCTCTCTATACTGAAACGGCGGGAAATCCCTCATAGCAGCCAGCCTAATCTTTTCAGCCAGCACATTGCCCGGCAGAAGAAATGTAGCCATAACTAACGTCACAATAAATTTCTTCATTCTTTCTCCTCCTTAATTTTGTTAAAAGGTTACAAGAATTTACAACTGACGGACACCCGCCCATCACCGCAGCGGTTCGGATTTGCCAATCCGAACCGGGCAACACGGGCGGTTCATAAAGTTGCTTGCGGGGGGATTGGCAAATCCCCCGCGCCTCACACCTCGGACTTGCAAGCGGTTTATAAAGTTGCTTGCGGGGGCTTCGGCGTGAACTCAGAGTTCGGCGAGTTCAGACGAGCCGTCGAACGATTGGCAAATGCGGTTCGGGTTTTGTATGATGCTCCGCTGTTCAAGATGCAACAATGCGGTGGCAAGGCAGATAAAAAGAAGAGGGCCGAAAAAAAAGATGGGGCCGCATGAGACGATTATAAGTATTGTTATTGGCGTAAGCATTTTTTGAAGAATTTTACAATCTCCTGACATTCATGAGAATCATTGATCTTGTTCAGCGTAATATAATCACAATCTTTTATGATGACAACATTTGACTTGCCTGAATTCTGCAATTGCCCTGCCACGCATATTTCAGATTTCAGCAAATCAAACTTCATTTTGCCCCCTGTCCTTTTTTCTGTTATTTTTCCACCTTTCTCCTGAATTTTCAGCTTTTTCAGACGACTGTCATCTTTTTTCAATTCAAGGTATTGTTCTGCTTTCTCAAAAATTTCCTGATTATCTTCTTTCATCAGAGGGAGCAGAATGTCTTCAAGATTTCCTTTTCCGTCCTTTTTGGCAAAGATGTATGCGCCATATCTTATACCGTCAATCTCATGGAAACAGGCATTTCCAGTAAAATCATCATCTGTTTTACTCTTGGAAAACTCGGCCAACTCACTTTTAATCTCCTGTAATCGTCCTGCAATCCCCCTGTTATCAGCGTCGAAAAAATATAAGATGGAGAAGTTCACGTTTTCCAAAGGATTGAACCCGTCCGGATCTGTCGGGATAATTTCTGAAACACTTTCGATGATTTTTTTCCTTACAGGCTTTTTTGAATCGCCATGCACACTGTACATCAAAAAGAGCGAGTCATTCCGATATGCCAGTGCCTCCGAAGGTATGGGACGGCTCCGTATCTCTTCCAATTTCATCTCCTCTATGGCAGTTTTTTTCACAGATTGGATGATAAAAGAATCCATGGGCTCAGGAAAATCCTTGATCTTTTCAGAATAATTTTTGAAACCGACGGTCCTGAGAATCCTGTAGAGAAACGCCACATCGTGCGGACCTTCGCAAAGCACGAAAACGATATTCTGCATATTACCCTCTTATATCAACATTAATGATTTCGATCAGCTTTTCCAGCCGTTTCCCTTTGACGTATTTACTCTCAACAGTGCCTTCTGCTGTTTCCCGCAGAGCAAAAGCGGTTATATCCTCATTTTTGTACTGGTTTTCAATAAACGCGTCAATGCACTCCTTGCTGTGGGTGGTTAAGAAGACCTGCACATTGAAATGTTCTGACAGTTGATGGACGAATCTGGAAAAATCCACCAAAAGACTCTTGTGGATCGCGCTTTCAAATTCATCAATGCAGAGGATTCCGTTCCGGCAGTAGCTCATCAGCAAGGCAATCTCAAAGACCCGCTGAACGCCTTCCCCATATTTTGTCATATCAAAACTGTAATCAAAGGTATCAGTATGCACATAAAACCGGTTTTCTCCCTCAATATTGACCATCTCAATCCGGTTCAGGGAAGGGTCAACGGTTTCACGGATAAAGCGGATGATGTCATCAACAGAGCGTTCTCTCACAGCAACCGCATGGGCTTTTCTGAGCAGGCCTTCATTGTAGCGGTAGGGGCTTGTCAACGCAGCATGGCATAACAGACTGCTTTTCTGATAAAAGATTTCAGGTTCTTTGTTGGAAAAAAGATGTGCCCTGCTTTTCAAAGCGGTTCCGTCAATATCAGCTTCAGCAACAATGGATGAGATATATCCGCTTTTGTCAATCTGCGCTGTGGTCTGTCGGGGGACAAAAGAGACAGATACCTCAGCATCCCCGGTTTTTCCTGAAATCCTCAATGTCTCATTCACATTTCTCGCCAGCCACCTGGAATGGAACATTTCGCCAAACTTGCCCCGGTGTCGTTCCAGTTCAATAAGCGCATTGATATCATTGAGTTGGGAAAGCAGATACACCGCTTCCAGCAAAGAGGTTTTGCCGCTGTTGTTTTTTCCGGCAAAAATGTTGATCCGGTTCAGATGCCTGATCTGTAACCGCTGCAGTTTTCTGTACCGCCGGATAGTGATTTCACTAAGGCGAGTACTGAGGTTTTCCTGAAAAAGCGGGGCCAGACCGGTCTGCGGAGAAATGTGGTGATCTTCCTGCGGAAGCAGTTTTTCAATCTTTGCCTTCAGGTTTTTTATATCTTCAAAGTGTTCCGACTCCATATATTCCGAAAAATTGAAAACTGTGGAAATGTTGTTTTTCAGGTTGTCAAGACTGCTGAGAAATTTGCTTTTTCCAACCGCATCGCTGAACACAAAGCCTTCCGTGATACTCTGGCCGGCCTCCATGCGGTCAATGGCAGCCGGTTCACTGATATATTTTGAAAGTTCACGTATTTCAGCGGATTTGGTAATAATCGGCTCTTTTATTTCCCGTGAAATTTCCTCGCCCGCCTCATTCCATTCGATATTTTCATCTTTTGAAATCCATGAAAAAATCCGCTCCTCATTTGAGAGGTTTTCAGGACGCATTTCCACATCGTTCCAGTTTAGCCACTTTTTTATCTCTGTTCTTTTTATAATCTCTTCAAAAATTGAATACATGGAACTGGTGAACTGGTCGCCATAATCGCCCTGTTTATATCGGTTGATGAGCGAAATGGACCGCCTTGCCCGGCGAAGCGCAGTTTTACTGATCCCCAGAGCAGCACAAATCTCATCTTCGATCATCTGGTGTTCATTGATAAGGTCATCAATGAACTGGGCCTGACTGAGGGGACTCCATTTTCGTTTTCCCGTAATATGGTCAAGTCCCATGACAATCAGGCTTTCTCCCGAATGCAAAACAGCAGGAACGCTTTTAAACGAGGCTTCGGTCAGTTTCCCAATATCCGCGCCTTTTTCCTTCCATTCCTCATACAGATATTTCAACGTGGCAATGCGCCGGTTGCCCTCTGAAACCATGAATTTGTCATCCGGCAATTCCCTTACCTGTATCTGATTCAGTCGAAGGAAACCGTTCTCTTTGAAACTGGCAATCAAATCTTGGATATATTCATTTTTTTTGCCTGTCAGCAGAAATCGCGTCCGTTTCTGAACTGATGGGATAGTCATCAGTCTGTCCGGAACTTTTTTGTATTCGGGCTTATCAATAAAGCGGTAATTATTCGGATCAAGATATAATCTGTTGATATGTTTTGTTATTGATTTCATATTCCTTTATCCTGTTTTACCGGGTCAACGCGCTGTAAATCCGCAGAAGCTTGTCGGGAAGCCCGGATCAGTCAGCCCGTTCGGGGGGAATCCAGGTCCGTTGCCAAAGCCATGCCTGAAATCATGATCCAGACGGCCATCATGGAAAAAAATTTGAACCTCCTTTTTGTGAATTAAGAATTAAAAAGGTTGTCCTTCCAAAACCGTGCCGCCACCTTCAGGCAGAAAATATCGTTCGCCGAAGTCTGATCTCACGCCGAAGTCCGAACCGAGCAACACGGGCGGTTCATAAAGTTGCTTGCGGGGGATTGGCAAATCCCCCGCGCCTCACGGCGGTTATTCCTGCTCTGACAAATTATTCTCCGAATCTGAACGGCCGGACCATGTCAGCGGGCTTGGCTGCCAGTCATCAAACGCGGTGGGCGTTGCATCCTGCCCCTTTATTATAAACCGGCTGGCATTTTCTCCGGATCGCGCCGCACACGGCGTTTTCATCCAGCGTGATGCATCAAGAAGAGATTCAGGCAGAATTACCAGATCACTGCTGACATCCGCATCCGGGGCTTCGATCCTCACAGTTCCGTCATTGCCCCGCCTTGAGGTGGCGGTGACCTTGCTGTCCGATGATTTCAGGTAATTGTCCGTCACGATGAAAATGGCCCCGCCGTCTCCGTCCTCGGCATTGGCAGTGATATTCCCGTGATTCAGGATGACAAATTTTGAATTTGTCGTGACATCGCCGCCTTTGCCCTCACCCTGTTTCACACTGCTGGTGATGTCGGTGCCGAGAAGATATATCCGGTTGCCGGCGTTCACGAAAATTTTTCCACCCCCCGCCCCTGATGCTTGGGTGGTCAGCGTACTTTTACCGGAAAGTCTCAGAGAATCATCCGCACTCACGGAAATCGTACCTGCGTCCCCCCCGTTTTCCGAGGCCCTGCTCTCTGAGGAAACCGTCGCGTTCCCTTCGAGTTCGAGATTTGAGGCCGCCACAGTGATGTCGCCGGCCTTGCCGGTTCCCTCGGTCGAGGTGGTGACGGACGCATATTCTTTCATTCGCACAAAGCCGCCTGCCTGGATGAGGACCGTTCCCGCGGGCCCGCCCTGACCGGGGGATTCGCTTGCGGATGATATCCGGGAAGCCCCGCCGAGTGTGATCTCCGATGCCTCAGTCTCTATGTCGCCGGCCCTGCCCTGTCCAAACGTGGCAGAGGTGATACCCGCGTCGCCATCCAGAGTGACAGTCTTTTCGGAACGAATTTCAATTCTTCCCGCGTCTCCTATGGACGAACTGGTCGAGGAGACCGACGCGCTGCCTCCGATATGCAGATGCTCCGCGTCAATGCTGATTTCTCCGGCACGGACTCCGCCGGAACTTGAAGTGGTCAGCGTGGCATCATCCGCCAGTTCCACGGCTTCATCCGCGTTGATGGAAATGGTTCCAGCATTGCCGGTCATGTAGAAGCTGATCCAGCCTTCTCCGTCAAAGATAAAACTCTCCGCAGCACCGTTGCCCGCGTCTGCGACTTTTGCCACATCACCCTTTTGGATGGGGAGGCTGTCCATCTCTGCCAGACTGTCCACGGAATGAACCGCTTTGGAGGGGATCCATTCCCGGCCGGTGTAAGTGACATATTCAGGATTTCCCATGTTTTCAATTCGGGCGACATCTCCCGGAAAGACAGGGAACGCATCCCGCTGTTCAATATCTGTCACTGTATAGAGATTGCTGATCCTCACCCAGGCGAGGTAACCGTTGTAAACAAAGCTCGCAGGCTTGCCGTCCCCCCCGTCCCGGACTACGACTGTATGACCTTCTCCGTCAGCCGGATACTCGTAGTCAATCATCGTGTCCAGCTCGGCCATGTCCTCGGCCTGATACACCTCTCCTGTCAGAGGTATCCAGTTATTGGCGGCATCAAGAATGGCCGTGGCGGATTCGCCGTTCCCAATGTCCCGCACAATGACTATGTCTCCCACTTGGGGAGCGGGCAGGCTTTCCAGTTCCGAAAGATCAGCGATTGCATGAACTCTTGCCTCGGGATACTCGCTTGCCGAGGCCACAGAACCGCGGCTGGCGAGATCAAGCGTTCCGACATTCAGCATGACAGTGCCTGCGTTCCCTGTGTCGGATGCGGAAGTGGCGATGATAGCGTGGTCGGTGACGGACAATGCTTTTGCGTGAATGGAAATGCTCCCGGCCTTGCCGGAACCGGATGTCCCGGCCTGCATTCCTGTACTGAGACCTGAAAGCATGACCGAATCAGCAAAGTCGTCATTCTTTGCCGGATCAGGCCCGGAGATCGTCAGATTTCCGCCATGTCCCGTGGAGAGTGCCTGGGTCGAGACTTTGCCCTCATCAATCACCTCCAGTTTTCTGACATTCATCCCGATGTTCCCGCCCTTTCCGGAACCCTCCGACCGACTTTCAATGACTGCGCCGGTCTCCACAGTTAGTGCGGGAGAGTTGATGGTGATGTTTCCGGCCTGGCCGGTGGCCGATTGCTTTGCTGATGTCGCAATCAGCGCGTACTCTGAAACCCGGACAGATTCGGACGCGTCAAGAGCGATATCCCCGCCCCTTCCGGTTCCGTAAGACTCGCCTCCGAGCCATGAATCCGCTGAAATACTTATTTGTCTTGCCTCTATGGAAAGCTTTCCGCCATCCCCTGCCCCGGGTCCCTCATGGTATGACGAGCTGTTTGTCAGCCTTCCGCGGATGATGCTGACCTCTTCCGAGGCAATGATGCTGATATCCGTGCCTTTGCCAGTTCCCTTTGTCTCTCCGGAGATTCTGGATCCGTTTCCCACAAAGACCTCATCTGCCCGGACAGAGATCACGCCGTCAACCTCGCTGGCCCCTTGGGAGAAGATAGCAGTTTCGGATAATATCTCACTGTTTGTATCCACGATAAACCTTCCGCCATGGACAAAGACGCTTCCGCTACTGCCAAAACTTTTCTCCACGTTAAGCACTGCTCCGTGGGAAAGGGTTATGTCGCCTTTGCATAATGCCGGCTCCGGAATGCCGGATGCCGGATCCTGCGCGGCGATGCCCACCTCTCCCTGAGAGCTGATCGCTGTCAGACTGATCTCTCCGATGGGTGCTCTCAGATTCGATCCCACCGTCTTGATCACGCCCTCTTTGTCGCGGAAATAGGTTCCTGTCATGTCAATCTTTCCGCTGGCTATGGAAATGGTTTCCCCTTCCGGGACCTCAAGACCGGCATAATCATATTTGTTGTAATCCAGCCAGTTCCACCAAGTTCCGTAATCCTCATCCCATATATCGGTGCTCAGCTCCTCATGCCCTTCAAAGGAGATTGGTGCGGCTTCGCCGTCCAAGAACCCGAATGCTGCCGGTGCTGCTGATGACAAGAGTTCTCCAGTCAGAGGCTCGGTATAGAACCGTTCATTTTCTCCGAGACGGAGATAATCAGCCGTACTGACATGAAATGACCCACTCACATCAAGTGTGGCATTGGGCCCGAACATCACACCTGCATGATTCAGCAAGTACATGTCGGCTCCGTCAATAGCTGAACGCAGAAGCCCGTCAATCCGGGAAACATCTCCGCCGGTAACCCGGGAGATGATGTTTTGGACAGACGCGGGACCGTTGAATGTCGCGCTTTCATTGGTGCCGATATTGAACTGCTGGAAGCTGTGAAAGAGGTTCGCTCCGGCCTGCTGACCATAGTCGGCCCTGATATCATAATCCGGACCGGGCAGTGTCATCTTTCCCGCGGTTCCGACAGTTCCGTCCAAAGTGATCTGAGCGTGCAGCGGAACTGCCGCACTGAAAATAAACAAGCCTGCGATAAGTGATCGCAGAAGAATCTGTTTCATTTGTGTTTTCCTTCTTTGCAAATCATCAGTTGTTTTGTTGTCAGTTGTCTGCAACATTGCTTGCAGGGCTTCTTCAGACCTCCGAGGTTTCAAAAACCTCGGAGGTCTTTTGATAGTTGCCACTTGTCACTTGTTGCACACGTTTGCTGTATGCCTTTCACATTCCCCGAAGATGTGCTTCAGAACACCGGCCAGTTGTACCGGGTCCGCTGCTGAAACGGAAGCGGATGCCTGCTCATCACCTGACCTTATAGGATGCTTTGCGGTCACCTCGTCCATGCTTTTATAATCCGTAAACGCCATTATTTCACCTCCTCTGTAAATACATTTCCGGAACAACTTTTTCTCTACAAAGATACAGAATTTTGTTCTTTATCTCTTTAAGCCTGTCAAATGCCAGACCTGTATAAAACATCTTCTGATATCCACTTGCTGTTATTCCCATCTCCTCAGCCATATAAATAAATCATCTCTTCTATTTATCAGATGGGAAAACGGGTGTCAAACATTTTATTCAGGTTCCCACAAAAAAAAT
>JAOZLU010000772.1 GCA_029934695.1 Desulfobacterales bacterium
CCATTGCCTCTCTGAGCTGTGTTGATTATGTGGCTGTGAATCCCTGGCCCACCGCGGAAGAAACCCTGCGGCTTTTGCGACCGGATTTTTATGTCAAGGGATCAGAGTTTAATGAAAGTTATGACGTCGCAATTTCAGGCATATACGTAGCGTCACAATTTGATACCATAACAGACAAATGGTTCAGATGGCAACGCACAGGGATATTACAATAAGACTTCCGAAAGTGGTGGCTGAGATCGCATCTGCGAAGGAGATCATATCTCGCTGATTTCAGGAAAAAGGAGGATAAAGTGTTAGTTGTATATAAACAAAATATTGCAGATATGTTACTGATGGAAGCTTTTTCAGAAATGCATCAGGTGCGGGACAGACTGAATTTTTTTTATGAGAAGTATCAGCAGGATTTTGAGGTTTTTTCAAAACAGACAGAGAAAGAAGATGAGAATTTTGAACACTTTGATGACTATATGGAATGGAAAGCTTACATCAAACTGTTCCATAATATTTTACAAAAAATTGAAGACCTGAGATATGGAAATTTTCAAATCGCTTAATTCCTCTGATGCAATAGAAGGCTTTGAATTTTTGGATTACAAAAAATGGAAGGACGGCTATTATTTCAAACTCAGAATAACACTGAAAGACAATACAGTTTTATTTGTGAAAGAATACGCAGACGAAGCTGAGCGCAATTATTCCTTTCACTGGCAGGATGCCGAGAACAAACTGATTATCCGATGGGATAATGCCTCCCATCACAGGCATATTGAGACGTATCCGCACCATAAGCATATTGGCGGGACAGTGCGGGAGAGTTTTGAAATATCGCTGAATGAGGTTTTGTCATATATTGAACAACATGAAAGAATATGATGAATAAGCTACCCAACAACAGAGTTTTTATCATTGCCGAAGCTGGGGTGAATCATAACGGAAGCACGGATTTGGCAAAGAAACTGGTGACTGTTGCCGCAGATGCGGGGGCAGATGCGGTAAAATTCCAAACATTCAGAACTGAAAAGGTGGTGAGCAAGTCCGCTCCCAAAGCCGAATATCAAAAGCAGATGACCGGTTCTGATGAATCCCAGTTTGACATGATCAAGAAGCTGGAATTGGACCTGTCCGCACATAAGGAACTGATTGCATACTGTCAGAAAAAAGACATTTTATTTTTATCAACCCCCTTTGACCATGAAAGTATTGAGTTATTGGACAGTCTGAATCTTTCCATGTTTAAAATTCCTTCGGGAGAGATTACAAATTTGCCTTATCTGCGCCACATCGGAAAAATGGGAAAACCTGTCATTCTGTCTTCAGGGATGGCAAATCTGGGGGAAATCGAAACAGCCCTTGGCATATTAATAAGCGAAGGTATATGTTTGGAAAACATCAGAGTGCTTCATTGCAACACAGAATATCCGACACCCATGGAGGATGTGAATTTAAGAGCCATGCAGACCATGGCGGCCGCATTTCCGGGCATACAGGTTGGCTATTCCGATCATACATTGGGAATTGAAGTTCCCATTGCAGCCATGGCAATGGGTGCAACTGTGATTGAAAAGCATTTTACCCTTGACCGAAATATGGAAGGACCGGATCACCGGGCAAGCTTGGAGCCTGATGAATTAAAAGCTATGGTGAAAGCCATCCGAAATATTGAAAAGGCCATGGGGAACGGATGGAAGAAGCCGAGTCCGAGCGAAAGTAAAAATTTGTCCGTTGCCAGAAAGAGCATTGTGGCTGCAAAAGCAATCAGAGCGGGGGAGCTTTTCACAGAAGAAAATCTGGCAGTAAAGCGACCGGGAAACGGCATCAGTCCAATGCGCTGGAATGAGATTGTCGGAAAAAGAGCAAAAAAGGATTTTCAGGAAGACGATCTGATTTCGTTATGACTTTTCTCAGTCTGAGGCTTCCGAGCCTCTGAAACTTGTTCAGGATGCCGGATATCGGATGACTCTGTCGGAATCACAAAATACGATAAAGAGGGACGTATGAGAACTGAAGAAATAAATATAAGCCGAATCAAGCGAAATTTAACCAGAATCCCTTTTGAGAAACTTCCCGAAGTCAATAATTTTATAGAATCTGTGCTGACACATTCATCAGGACATAAGGAAAAATTGGAAGGCTTATGGGAAGGCATCGGTTTTGAGCGGATTTCCGATCTGGACGGGAGTATTCGTGAAATTCGGAGGCTGTCGGAGAAAGCATTGGAAGACAGGATTGCCAAATGGAATATTTAGCAGATACAGTCGCAATTATCAGGCATTTTGCAAAAACAGGGAAAATAGGGAAGACGGCAAAGCAGATTCTGAGAGATGCGGACAAAGGAGAAAAGACGATACTTATCTCTGTCATCTCAATGACTGAGATTCTGTATCTGGCTGAACGGAACAGAATTCCTCTGGATTTTCAGGAAGTGAAAGATAAGTTGCAGCATTTGGACAACTACAGAATTATTGATTTGGATTTGGATATTGTTGAGACTGCAAAAACGATACAGGGACTGGAACTGCACGACCGGCTTATCGTCGCCACTGCGTTATTTTGCGATATTCCGATTCTGACAAGCGATCAGCTGATAACGGACATTGGTGTTGTTGATGTCATTTGGAAATGAAGGGGATGGATTTCCAGAAAAATTTCAGACTGCTATGAAACGAAAAATTTGTGTAATAACAGGCACCCGTGCCGAATATGGCCTGCTATACTGGCTGATGAAAGAAATTCAGGATGATTCAGCCCTTGGCCTGCAGGTCATTGTTACCGGAATGCATCTTTCTCCTGAATTCGGTCTCATAAGCAGATTGAAGCAGACGGTTTTCTTATTCATAAAAAGTGGGAATGCTGTTGTCTTCTGACACGCCTGTGGGGATTACCAAATCAATGGGATTGGGCATGACCGGTT
>JAOZLU010000181.1 GCA_029934695.1 Desulfobacterales bacterium
TCTTACCCATTTTCGCACCTCCCCGTATTTTCCTGTCCGAATTTCAGAATATGCTACCCGAATATCATACAGGGAAGACAGGCACAAGCTTTTTTCAGAAAAATGTTGAAATCCGGATCCGTTCATGCTATCCGGACAGAAACAGGAGCTGAAACCGGACAGCAATGTTCAGGCCGCTGACCGACAGAAATCTGTCAGAAAAATCATAACTGATTAACCGTATATTACAAAACAGATGTCTGATCAATAATACAATCATCTGATATTATTGAATATAAAAATTGATTTTTTAAAAAAATATTAACCGAATGGTGAGTAATTAAATAATGATGATCAAATAATATCCCCGCCTGTCTCGGATCTGTCAATCCGGCAGGAGCGGGAAATGGGACACTGCATTTTCCGGATCACCAGTTCCCATTGAATAATTTCAGCATGTTGCGGGATTACTTTCAACTTTTCACTTTGAACTTTTCTGATTCTAACGGATTTTGTGGTATGAATCTGCTTTCAACCACAAAGGACACGGAGTCCCGTCCGGATATCTGCGGTTCTCTGTGCCTCTTCTGTGACCTCTGCGGTTTTTTAAGTGGCTGAAATTATGCGGAACCACAAAATCCGTTAGAATCAGGAACTTTAAACTTAATTTTACAAAAAGGAGATCACAAATATGGCCAACAAGTATGATGAAGCTTTTGAAAAATCCATCAGAGACCCTGAAGCCTTCTGGGCCGAAGCTGCCGAAGACTGCCACTGGTACAAAAAATGGGACAAGGTCCTTGATGATTCCAACAAGCCATTTTACCGTTGGTTCACAGGCGGGGAACTGAACACCTGTTACAACGCCTTGGACTATCACGTTGACAACGGCAGAGGGGATCAGCCTGCCCGCCCTGTGACAGAAGATATACCTGTACGGAGGGGTGATGCTTTCATTCCTGTTGGCAGTCTGAAAGCAGCCGTGAGTACAGGCTGTCAAAGATCACAAAACTCCGTCTCAGAGACGCCTCCGGCGTTTCCGATGTCTTTATGATTTCCCGGATGGCTTCATCTGTCCTCCGGGATTCTTCCTCTTTCTTCTTTCCCCAGTAGTTGATTTCAATATCATGGATGATCTTCCCTATTTTCAAAAGAGCGGGATCGCTGATCTTATGTTTCTTTATAAGATATTCAAAGGTAGCCATGTTGTGATACCGTCTGATCTCCGCATGGGGAACATCAAAGGGGATGCCTTCCGTCATCAGTTCGCCTTTGGGAAACAATCTGAACGCAGCGTTTTTGTTGACAAACCGTTTGATAAGCCATGCAGAGGCGCATTTGTCAATCTCCATATTCTCCCATGTCGTATAAATATCTGGAGTGGATTCCGCAGCTGCAAAGAAAGGGTTCAAAACGATGAATATCAGGCATATACATATTTTCTTCATGTTCTCCTCATAAATTTTTTTACAAAATCTGTTTTCGGATTTTCCAATAAATCGCTGGCACTTCCTGTCTGAATGATGCAACCGTTGATCAGTACCACAATTTTATCTGCCATTGCAAGTGCCTCCTCACGGTCATGGGTCACATAAATCAGCGTGACTTTTAACTTTCGCACGAGTCTGACGATCATATCCTGAATCTCGCTTTTGAGAACTGTGTCCAGACTGGACAGCGGCTCGTCCATCAGCATGATCTCCGGTTCAGGCACGATTGTCCTCGCCAGGGCCACCCGCTGTTTCTCCCCGCCGGACAGGGAGCGCGGGTAACGGTCCGGATGGCCGTTCATTTCCACCATGCCCAGCGCGGTTTTTATCCTCTCGCTTCGCTCGGATTTCCTCATCCCCTGAGATTTCAGACCGAACTCCAGATTCTCCCTCACGGTCAGATGGGGCCACAGGGACAAATCCTGGAATATCATTCCGAGCCTGCGTTTATTGGGCGGAAGGACGATTTTGCCCCGATGGCTGGCCTGATATCCGTTTATCCGTATCTCACCGGAATCCGGGGCTTCGAGTCCGGCAATCACTCGGAGCAGCGTCGTCTTTCCCGAGCCCGAAGGGCCGACAATGGCCAGGCTTTCCTCTCTTTTAATCTTCAGAGAAACATCCTCAAGGGCTGTCATATCACCATAAATTTTTGTGACGTTCTTTAATTCTGTCATTTCCGCATATCTCCATATATTTCATAAAAAGCTGGCTGATTATAACGGATTCAAAGCCCTGTAGGGGCGACATGTTTGTAGCATTCATTATGCAGGCCGGCAAAGCCCCATAGGGGCGACATATTTGTAGCATGATTTACAAACCTGCTACAAATATGCCGCCCCTGCGGGGCTTGGCCGGGGCTTACAAACCTACAAATATGCCGCCCCTACAGGCATTGGTCTGTCCTCCCCTAAATCCGTTATAATCAGAAAGCCGGGTTTCTTTCTGTCATCGCCGCATCACCTTCGGACATGTCAGAAGGATGACCGGTATCAGAGTGATGACGATGAGGATGAGGCAGAGGCAGGCTGTCAGATTCCCCGCGCCGTAGTGCATCACGGTATATATCCTCACAGACAGCGTTGTCTTCCCGGGCGGAACCACCAGCAGCGTCGTTCCCAGTTCTCCCATGCAGAATATGAAGGCGATGATCCATCCGGCAACAAGGCCCGGCTTTGTCAGAGGTATCAATATGCTGATCACCTGTCTTATCCACGAGGCGCCGGACAGGACTGCCGCCTCCTCCAGATGAGGATGGATCTGCCTGAGATTCGTCGAGACCGCCTTTAGCGCAAAGGGGCTGAACCGGGCAATGTATGCGAAGATCACAATAACGGAACTCTCATATATGAAATCCGCACTCGGCCTGTTCCACACGCTGATCAGCCCTATTCCCAGGATTGCTCCGGGCATGGCAAAGGGCATAAAAGAGAGAAAATCGGTCAGATGTCTTCCGCGCCATTCGGTCTTTTCTGATATATAAGAGATAAAAAAACTCAGAATGACGGTGAGCGTGGCGGCTGTGGCGGACAAGGCAAAACTGGTGAGCATCTGCGGATATGCAGTTTCAAAGGCCACTTTGTATGCCGCCAGGGAACCGGATTCTGCAATCAGGGCGGATATGGGAAATACTGCCGACAGCAGAATGACAAATATGACAAACCCGGTGCAAGGAACTCTCCAACAGCCCAGACTGAACGGACGGGGCATCTTTGTATTGCTTCCGACGGTTATATACGCTCTGCCTTTCATGCAGCGGTGCTGAAAGATCAGAAGTGTGAATGTTACGATCATCAGTGGCAGAGAGAGGGCCACCGCGCCTTTTGCGTCGTAAAACGCGCTGAACCGGGCAAATATTTCAACGGGGTAGGTATTGACTCGGAGCAGGGACGGGACCCCGTAGTTTGAAATGGAGAATATTGCGACAAGTATGGTCCCCGCGATGATATTCGGCAGGATCAGGGGAAGGGTGATTTTTCTCAATATGTGAAAATCGCTGCTGACAAGCGTTCCGGCTTCTTCCAGTCCCCGGTCTGCGGAACTCAGGCCACTCATGGTCAGGATCGTGACAATGGGGAAATAGGAGAGGGTCAGCACAAGAACAGCACCTTCCGTTCCGTAGATACTGAAGAGAGGGCTGTCGAGAGAGAACAGTCCTTCCGCAATCATATTGATCCGCCCCTTTGTCCCCAGAAGGTAACTCCATGCAATGGCATTGACGTGAGGGGGGATGATCAGCGGGACGAAAATTAGGTATCTCAAACATCTTTTAAAATACAGGTCAGTCCGGGAAATCAGGATAGCCGCGGGGACACCGATCATCAGCGAGAAAAACGCGGTTCCCGATGCCAGTGTCAGACTGTTTGCAAACAGCATTATCTGCCGATCATCCGCCAGCACGTCTTTGTAACTCTCCAATGAGAAACTGCCCTTGTGTATCAGGGAATCGGCGATGATCCAGATCACGGGAACAAGGGCGATGAGGGCGAATATGAGCAGCGCGGATATGAGGGTGAATTTTTTCACGGCAGCAATGCGAGTTGTTTTTTTAAGTTCGCAGTTCCGCCTTCAGGCGGTTTGAAGCCGCCTAAAGACGGAACTGCAAACAAACTTACCTGAGAAACACCTTTTGCAGATACAGGGCGGTATCCTCCATCCTGTCTGCGATATTCTCATAGTCAATGTCCATCGCCTTAACGGAGTCAAAAGACTGGACTTCCTCCGGTTTTCGGACGTTATCTCTGACCGGTATCTGCGCGGAGGGTGAGAAGGCGAGCCTGCTTTCCGTCTCCGGAGCCAGGAGGTGGTCAATCAGTTTCCTGCCGTTTCCAGGGTTCGGACAATTTGCGATCAGGGCCACGGTGTTCGGGATGAGCAGCGTCCCGATGCTGTCCTGATCCGGCCAAACCATTCCCACCGGCTTGCCTGCCAGAATCGCCATGTTTACGTCGTCAGTGTCGGTCAGACCTGCTTTTATTTCTCCATCGGCAACCTGATCTTTTACCACGGAATTTCCCTGGGCAATGATGACCTGATTGACTTTCAGATCCGCAAAAAACTGCTTTGCCTTTTCATCTCCCAACAGGCAGAAAATGGCTGCCGCATGGGTCGCTGTCGTGCCGAACAGGGGATTGGCCATGGCAAACTGACCTCTCCACTTTTCTTTTGTGAAATCAAATATGGAGCGGGGAATTTCCTCCGGCTTTACGATCTCCGTGTTGTAAATGATCACTCTGGCTCTTGCGCCGAAGCCGGTCCAGTATGTATCCGGGTCTTTGAAGCGTTCGGGAATCTCTGCGGACGAAGGCGAATCGTACGGACTCAGCAAGCCCCTGTTTTTAAGAACAATGATACGACTGTTTTCGTTGTTCCAGAACACATCGCACCGGGGATATTCCTTCTCCGCAATAAGACGGTTGACGATGCCGGTGGTCTTGGTGGCTTCCACGTCGTAAACGGCTCTGACCTTGATGCCGGTCCTTTTCTGGAAATCGCTGAGGATCGGCTCGGAATAAATTTGGTCGTGGGAGGTATATACGACCACCTCGTTTTGTTGGGTTTGGGTGCATCCTCCAGTAAAAAAAAGGATAAAAGTCGCAATAAATAGTTTAAGATGCATATTAAATACTCATCAGGAAAACTCATGGAGTTCAGTGTATTGTCATTTTTTTCGGAGCTTGCTGTGCCTTCAGTATCAATTCCAGTGCTTCTTTTTTTATGCTCTCCTCATCAACTTTCCGTCTTTTTTATCTTATGTTCCGATCATTTAATGGCTGGTACGATTTCGTTCTGACTGCTTTTTTTGCGCTGCATGGACAAGTCCCATTGATTCTTTCCAGGATTCAGCACAGAATGTTCTGAATTTTCCAAGTTTGTCCTTTACAGGAAGCAATGGCTGATCCGGTTTGGGATGTCCCGCGCTTAAATGATATTCGGTCAGAGCCATGATGTATTCCCATCTGCGTTCTTTCGGAATAATGACAGGGGGAAAACCTGATTTCAGGACAGGGATATTGGAAATCAGTCGTGCCATTCGTCCGTTCCCGTCATAAAAGGGATGAATGCGGACAAAGGAGATATGGAGTTCCGAATAGGCGCAAATCGCTTTATCTTCCGGAACCTCCTGTTTTATGTGTGAATTGAGAAGTTCCAGCCAAGCCTTCATCAGAACCGCCACATCTTTGGGGTGGGCATACTCAAACATGACCTGTCTGTCACCGTCTATCATGGATGTCCAGTTGGGTTCGACCTTCCATCTGCCCACGGGCTTGTAAACGTCAAAAATGACTTCGGTCTGAACTGCTTTGTGAAGGTTGAAAATATCCTCCTCACTGATTTTTGTTTCTCCCCTCACCAGATCATAAACCAGATCGATGGCTCTGGCATGTCCCACAACCTCCTGATGGTCTTTCAGAGGCTTTCCGGAAACGGTCAGTCCGTCTTCAATCACAAACGCTGTCTCACCGAGAGTGAGCGTATTGCCTTCTATGGCAGTCGAAGTGTGCGTCCAGAGGTTGCGGAGCTGGGCGATCAGTATTTTGCGAATGTCTTTGTCGAGTTGGTCGAGGAATTTCATAACTTAAATACTGTCTCCGGTAATCTCGGAATTACGGATCACCGCATTATGGTTTCTTTCAGAAAACACGTCTCTGGTTGTCATAATGCTTTCGGATAAATTTTTAAACGGCTTGCAATGCCTGCCCCAAAGCCACGAAGAAGCACGGATTTTCAGTGTTTCTTTGCTGATTGGTTATGCCTGCTGATATGATTCGGAAATCTTTTCTTTCAACCACAGTTCAACGAGTGTTTCAGCCGGGATTTGTTTTGATTCCGCAATTTCAGTGAGCCTGCCGGCAAGCAGTCCGTCAACAGGGATCAGAAACTCCTTCTTTCCGGTATTTGTGACTGAATCCGAAGATATATTCCCGGGCCGGATTCCGGGAATGTTCAGGTCTGTTCTCACAGAAATCAGTTCGCCTATCTCCGGGAACCCTTGGGAGACAGCATAGTCATAAGCGGTGTCCTCAAAATTGTCTGTGATGAGAATGTCGGCTCCGTTGTCCAGCAGGAGGTTCACGATTTCCGCATCCCCGGACGATGCGGCCTCCATTAGCGGAGTGATGCTGTTGACTTCCGAAATGTTCACATCCGCTCCCCGGGTGATCAGAAGTCTGACAATATCATGATTCCCGGTGCTGACTGCCTCAAACAGGGCTGTGCGGCCGAGAAAATCTCTCGTATTGACAGGCACACCGCCGGCTGTTATTTTTGTGACTGTCTCCATGTCACCTGCCTCAATGGCATCAAACAGGCTTTCTGTTATTTCATCATTGGTCTTCATGAGTCGTCTCTATCCTTTCTCTTCCATTATGAAGGTTTTTCCGCACATGGCGAATCAGTCTGTTAATGTCTCTCCTCAGTTGGGGATGTATCTGAGACGGTTTCAGCAAGGCTTTCCTTTTATGCGATTTCACAAATCTGCCTGTGCCGCTGACTTTCGCAATTTCGCATTTGTCTTCCCGAAAGATATGAATGTGAAAACCGCCCTCTCCCTGTGCGACCTTGTTTGTATCTATTCTGTAGCTGTATCTCGGATCCGTGAATTGCCCTTCAACGCCTTTTGCGGATTTAACAACAGAGGGCAAGTCGAAGTATATTTTTTTCGGGTTCGTGTCGTCCGTATTTGGTGGTATCTTATTTATCCATTTGAAAATTTGCAGGCGTAATGCTGATTAAGGTCAGAATCAAAATTCCAGTGACGGCCTCTGTCAAAGCGAGCTCATTACGAGTGCAAATCAGCGCGATGCGTTCTTCCATGCGTACAGATATAAAAGTCGGAAAATACCTGCTTATGGGTGACTCCGTACAGACAAGAGCTAAAGCATTGCCTCATCTCCGGCAACGGGAACAGAGCGTTCCCAGGCCTGGGAATTGGGTGGAAGATGCCGATCCCACATCCTGATGACCTCATTGCATCTGTCGCTCAGGCCAGGCCACTTATCTGTGATATTATCAAATTTTCTGGTCATTTCCTCATGTGTGTCGTAAGGAAAAGTTTCCGACATGTTCAGAGCTACCCTGATGTTTGTTCCCGGCACTCATCAGAGATAAACAACCTCATCCAATATTATCTTCCCGATCTTGGGCTTCAATGCCTTTTTCATCACCAGATCCACCCGGATGCCGAGCAGTTCTGTCAGACGGTTCTTCAGGTGGACAAAGGCAATGAGACCGACGGCCCTCCGAAACCCGACCAGGATATCAATATCGCTTGATTCTTTCTGGGTCCCTCTCACATAAGAGCCGAAAAGGCCGATCTCTGTCAGTCCATACTCTTCTCCCAGACTGCCCCTATGATCCTTCAGCGTTTTTCTGATGTCTTTGATCTGTTTCATCTTCGTATTCCTTCAATATTTTTTCAAGCAGAGGTCTGAACAGGGGAATTTCTTCTGTTACCACTGTCCACACAGTTTCCGGGTCAACGCCGAAGTACCGATGAATGAGAATATCTCTCATCCCGGCCAGGTCTTTCCACGGAATTTCGGGATTCTGGCTTCTGAACTCATCCGGAACATGTTTTGCCGCCTCTCCGATTATTTACAAGGCTCTGATGACGGCAAATGCGGACTTGTCATCCTTTATGAATTCTTCATAATTCATCTTGGCGACAAACATCTGCGCTTTTTCCATGGCATCCGATATGTCTTTCAGATAATCTTCAAATTGCTCTTGCCATTAATTCTGTTTCCTCCTGTCTTTTCACCAAACTCATCAGCAGCTTCTATGCAGATGTGAAATGGCGGAAAATCCCTGCTTGTCGCTAATCCGTGGCATATCTGTCTACACGGATTGTGTGTAAGAAAAGGATTACGCACGACTGCAATAAAAATCCTTTATTACACACAATCCGTGTAGATGTGTAATGGCGGAAAATCCCTGCTTATCGCTAATCCGTGTAGATCCGACGGTTGTGTGAGATACGATTTCTGCTTCACGGCTCAGTGCTATTAATGTTCACTGAATTGTGGGGCAGAGATTGTTATGAAAAATCTGTTTCATCCGTGTTCCAGCTTCCGGTACACTGCATATCCGCTGTCTATATGACAGCAGTGATTATTTTAATATTTCCAATCACCTCAAAGTCTTTAGGATTATGGGTGATAAGAGGCAGGTCATGCTGGATTGCAGTGGCGCCTATCCACGCATCTTGCGGAGAAATGGGTCGTCCGGCAGCCTGACATTCGGCCCGTATTTTGCCCCATTGTCGGCATAATTCCATATCTGCCGGAAGAATCGTATAATTTTCTGCAAGGATTCTTTCCAACTGGCTCACCCGGCGACTCCCCCATTTACGGACTTCCGCCCATTGATATAATTCGGCAGCAGTCATCAGGGAAATCGCCAATATCCTGTTTTTCAGATATGGTTCATAAAGTACGCTTCGTGTGTCTTTTTTAAATAAAAAAGACACAATATTGGTGTCCAGTAAAACAATTTCCATCAGTCTCCCCCATCAGCTCTTCAGGCGGTCTTCCCGGCGCTGCTGATAAATGTATCCGATAATATCATCTGCTGATTCTTCCTCGGGCCAGAAATCAGCCGCCAGATTTGCGATGTCTGTCACAGGTTTTGTCTCCTGATTTTGTATAAGTTCATGAATGCTTGGGGATTTCTTAAAATCAGCAGTGGCAGCCGGTAATTTCGGGTAACGAATACGATATAAGGATCGGGAAAGACTGATGAGCAGTTCAAACTGTTCCGGAGGAGGCATCTTCCGGGCTTTCTCAATCAGTGTCTGTAATTCCTGAGTCATGGTTATTTTCCTTTCTTACATATTTAAATCAAATTCTGCTTAATCCGTCAGGAACACAGGGAAGCACTGAGATGCTCCCCTTGTCTCTTCATCTCCAATCATGGGCTGAAAACCCCCACTCCGCATAGACGGATTGTGTGTGAGAAAACTGACCACTGCAATAAAAAATCCTGATTATAACGGATTTAGGGGAGGCCTGTAAAGCCCCGTAAGGGCGGCATATTTGTAGCTACAAACATGCCGCCCCTACGGGGCTTGGATCGGAGCTTCCCCTAAATCCGTTATAATCAGAACATTTGTTATGGTGTCTGTGTCAAAAAGATACATTCCGTCCGAATCCCCCTTTTTCTCTTATTGAAGGAATATCAGTCAGAACTTCTCCGATTTCATCAAAATCATCCCATCTGCCCATGACAGATGCAAGCCCTTCTTCCTCTCCGATGATCTCAAAATTACGAATCACCGCATCGTATGTTTTTGAATCAGTCAGAAATGATGATTCACCTTCTGCCGTGTATTGTTCAATCTTCTCAATACATTCGGCGATGTGAAGCAAATAAAGTCGCTCGTCTTTCATAAGGGTACGGCCTCGTTTATGACTTGTTTACGGATATACCAGTGCAACCCCTCTTCTGTGACAACGTCCGCTTTGCTGCCGAGCATATCCTCCAAATCCTGAATCAGTGCGATGCGTTGCAGCAGGCTTCCTTCCATGTCCACCAGGAAATCCACGTCGCTTTCCGGGCGTTCCTCTCCCCGGGCATAAGAGCCGAAAACTCTCACGTTTTTTGCGCCGTGCCGATGTGCCACCTGAAGGATATGATCCCGTTTTTCTTTCAGCATTGCTAGCATGTCTGTTCATCCTCTTTTTTGATTTGTTGCAAGGATTAGCGATAAGAAAAGGATTTCACGCATGAGATGCCGAAAATCCGTGCAGATCCCCGCAGTTGCAGCGTGTGAGATGCGATTTCTGCTTTGCGGCTCAGTGGTGCTATATGTTGATTTTCTGTTTCTGATTCGGCATAATGACGTAATAATCTCATTTTACCTAAAATTCGTTAAGGATATGTTCCGAGAGGGGGCATCAGAATCAAACCCTGCAATGGATCGTTACGAGGCTCTGCCTCGTAACGCATATCGTGAGGCTCTGCCTCATTTACAGCAACAGGAGGCAGAGCCTCCGGACAGGCATTCCCAGGCAGAGCCTGGGAACGAGGGATCCGCCCCTGCATTATATTGTTCTCACAGGATAAGAGCGAATCATCCTGTCAGCGGTTGCAATGGTCAGTTGGTGTTCAATTGCCTGACAGATCAGCATACGGTCAAACGGATCACGGTGGAGAGCTGGCAGCCGGATAAGATGAGCCACGCTACTTTCATCCAGCGGAAGAGACGAAATACCATGTCTCCTGCGCCGGGCAGGAAGATATGTGGCAGGCGGTTCCGGAAAAGACAGCTTTCCGATCTGATATTTTACAATGCATTCCCATACGGATACGGAACTCAGAAACACTTCGTTTCCGGGGTCTTGTATCTCATTACGGACAGATTCGGACAAACGTGTGTTCCCTTCAATATACCACAGGAATATGCAGGTATCCAGTAATAATCTCATTTCCCCTCAAACGCATCAAGTATGTGTTCCGGAAGAGGCGCATCAAAATCATCAGGAACATGAAATTCACCCTTGCAAAGCCCGAATGGTCTCGGTTCGGCAGCTTTTTTCCCAATATGCCTCAGTTCAAAAATCGGTCTGCCGTCACGGGTGACAATAAATGTTTCGCCGAACTCGGCGTGTTCAAGACAGGCGGGTAAATTATGTTTTATCTCGTCTAAATTTATATGAATCATAAAGCATCTCCTTGTCTGATTGGGCAAGTTCCGGTGATTTGATCAGTCATGTTAGGCGGCTTCAACTCTCTTTGATTTGTCTGTCTGTCGCCAATCCGTGATATCTGCATGGATTATGGGTGAAGGATTAAAAGTTATCGACCGCAATTAAATCCTTTCTTGCACACAATCCATGCAGATGATGTGGAATGGCGGAAAATCCCTGTTTGTCGCTAATCCGTGGCATATCTACACGGATTGTGTGTGAGAAAAGGATTAACGCACGACTGCAATAAAAAATCCTTTCTTACACACAATCCATGCAGATGATGTGGGATGGCGGAAAATCTCTGCTTATCGCT
>JAOZLU010000773.1 GCA_029934695.1 Desulfobacterales bacterium
CCAAAGAGTCAGTTTCCGCAAAACCGAATTCGCCGTCCTCCTGCTGAATCTGGGGAATTATCTCCAGAAAGGCATGCAGGCATTCCTCTGCCACCTGAACATGGTTCAGTCCGGCATCGCCCTTCGGCAGAATATCTGCCGTCCCCGCATAAGCTGTCGCACCGGCAGCCAGGGTTGCCGCAAGCACAAGCACCAGTGCCATCACATCTCTCAAAGTTTTCAACTTGTTTTCTCCTTATCTTTTAATTGTTTATTGGTAAAAAAATATTCTCCCTGTCTTTGCAAAAAAATACTCTGTCCCGTATTTCAGGGACAAAATAATTGTGTGTATCCGAAAAGTTCGGACTTTCCGAAACTCTTTGATCCTTACCGGATTTCGGAATCAGACAGACTCCGTATATAATAAGGATACACACATTCCGGGAGAGGGCACACTCACACCTCATCGGAGCCGGCTGCTCTCCCTTGCAGCCGGCCGGCCCCTCACACATCACCTCCTCCGGGAAAATGGAAATTTCCCCTGTGTCTGTTGCGGAACACCTTCGGCAGGCTCAGGCACCTCCGCAGAAAACATATATCAGCCCGATGAACCCGGGAACCGGGTTCCTGTATCCATTCGGTTCTGCCGTCTGTCCGGTTTCGCCCGGCCTCTTTGCGCACAGTCCGAACTCAGGATCGCAGGTTCCATACAGACAGTCAATATCTGCCGTTTAAAAGATTCCTGAATTGGAATATATCCTTCAGGAAGGCTTGATAATCAAGGTAATTATCACCGGACGTTTCATTATTATAATCCCAAAATTTCAATTTGAATAAAAAATTATATGTGCTTTGTTTTTAACGAAGCAAAATAGCGTAAGTGTTTATCCATTGCAAGCTGTTTATTTCATAAATATTAAAAAATGTATTCTGCAGAATACATAATAAGCAGCAGCCATTCAATTATTTTATTTGTATATAAACAAAGAGTTGTCAGTATTCTTAATATTTAAAAAATCAGAAAAATTGTATGGTTGTATATATGGAATCAGTAAGGAACTCGGAAAAAACGCATTATCCCGCCTGTGCGGGATGCAAAAAACCGCTTCGCTTAATTTTTGCACTCCTTGCGAACTTTCATGGGGTAATGCGTTTTTTCCGGGTCCCTAAGATCCCGGTCATATTCGGAAGTCTCAGATCAGTGACAACCAGATCAGGTTTCAGCTTTTTGGCCATCCGGAGACCCTCCGGGCCGTCTTCGGCCTCGCCGACAATTCTGTAAATTCCCGCACCTTCAATCACCTTCCTCAGCCCTGATCTGTAAACCGGGTGGTCGTCAATAAGCAAAACAGTTTTCATACAGGTTCCTCCTTGATGTTTGATGTTTGATGTTTGATGTCAGATGTTTGATGTTCGATATTTAAAGCTTGAAATTTAATCGGATATGAATTTCTGTGCCGTTTCCGGGGGATGATTCAATGCTTATATGTCCGTCAATGAAACGCACCCTTTCTTTCATTCCCCGGATCCGCTTTTCATCCAAAACCTCATCTGCATCAAATCCCCTGCCGTTATCCTGAATTTTAAGAATAATATGCGGATGAGAGGGGATCATTCTGACAAAAACATGATCTGCTTCCGCATGTTTCCTGATATTGTTCAGTGCCTCCTGGATAATCCGGTAAATATGGATACTCACCTCGTAATCAGGATTCACACGGTCCATACCGGCGCATAAAAGCGTGACAGCAATGCCTGTCTCCTTGATGAAATCCTCACAAAGCCCCTTTACCGAAGAGACCAGACCGAGCTGATCCAGGGCAGGGGGCCGCAGGCCGTAAACAAGGCTCCTGAGTGATCTCACCAGGTTTCTGAGGATATCATTCAGCTCCTCTGATTTTGCCACTGCCCTGTGTGACATACGCTTGTCATATCCGAAAAGAGCCTCGTATTCAAGGGGAACGGCGGAAAGTTCCTGGATGACGCTGTCATGCAGATCAAGCGCAATCCTGTGCCTCTCATTTTCCTGAGATCTGAGCAGCTCATGATGCAGTTCCCGGACCCGCTTTTCAGCGCGTCTGCGTCTGACCACCTCCGCGGTCAGCCTCCGCTCAACAATCACCTTTATAATATAGGCAAGTGTGAATATGACGCTTTTTGGGGAGGCTGTGAAGCACGAACCACGAATGACACGGATGACAGACGGATCTGTATTAAAATATATTAATCCTGTTTTCGTGTGATTCGCGGCCGGGTTCGGCATGTCATGCTCTCTTCCGGTCAGGGCTGATCCGTGTGATCCGTGGTTTCCGGTTCAGGTTCACAGGTTCCCCGGAAAGCATTATAATCAGGAAAAATTTTTTGAACATCCGGAACTTTTCCGATCTCCTTCCGGTCAGTGCCTCCGCAGAGGCGGCCGGGCGGGGGTGAGGGAACGGGCCTGAAGCCCTTCGGGGACGTTGCGGGGCGGAGCCTCGTAACGGGTGGCGGGTGTCCGGGTGGCGGGCGGTTTTATTCGGCAGGGCCGATGGCAGTGTGACTCCCTGAGATATGATTCCCTCATCAATATGTTCTGTCTGAGATTCTCCTCAGAATATAAACCGCCTCCTCCGTCCCGATTCTCCCGTCGCCGTTCACGTCCGCATCGGGATTCGGCTTGTCAGTGGCTGTTCCTGTGAGTATCTGCAGGGCTGTCACAGCGTCTCCCGGTTCCAGGACCACATTGCCGTCAACGTCGCCGGCCACGAAAGTGATGACCGCCGACGTGTCCGCTGTGTTCCCGGCGAGGTCGGAGAAGCGGACATACACTGTTTTTTCTCCGCGGCCCGGGCTGAGTTCCCATTCTGTCTCACCGGTCAGATTTTTCCACCTGCCGCCCTCTCCGTGAGCGACATTGCTGATATGGACTTCCGATGCGCCT
>JAOZLU010000774.1 GCA_029934695.1 Desulfobacterales bacterium
GCGGTTTCGTTTTTTACTGCGTAAAAAATCGAAATCCTTCACCCACCCTACTACTGCTACTGCGGCCTGAAAGAATACCATCTGCCGTAAATGGTACTGTTCAGTACCATCCCCGCTCCTCTGTATATTCAATAATATCGTCTGCGGTTAACAAAAAAGCAAAAATTCCGTTGCAGCAGTCACGGTCTTAGCAAATCCATTTTTGCACTCCGTCTGATCAGCCTGTTCCTCCGGGATTTTCATCTGTGCGTATGTCATCGGCGGGCCGATGTCAGCCTGCCCAAACTCGGTTTCAGACCCCGATCAACAGCCACTTTCCAGGCCCGGGCTTTGCGTACCAGGCCCTGCCGATAGACCTGCATCAGTCTGTCCAATTCATGGGTCTCTGTCTCACTGAGCTGTCCCTCCCTGTGGCGGGCCAGAAGATCGCTGAGAACTTCCTGCTGTCCGGAGGGCATCTGCATATCACACAGGGCTGCCACCTGCTCGTCAGATAATAATTCTGCAGGAAGTTTGATGACGGAGTGTTCAATCCACTCTGTCAGAACATCTTCAAAGCGTCGCCGGGTTGTGGCAGCCAAGACTCTGGCTTGGCTGGTAATGGCTTCCGGGAGTTCAAAGGTGACAGTTTCATTCATTTTCATCTCCTTAAACAGATTCAAATATGATTGCTCACAAATCGGCTGCGGGTTATGGTTTTATGATCACTTTCCGGCTTTCAACGCCGCAATGGTCATCGTTCCAAGCAGTCATCTCATCATTCGGTTAATAAATAAGGGTTCCGTATCCGACAAGTTAATTCAGGGAGTTACATTCCTTATATCCAGAATCAGAACACGATCTTTATCTGTTTTGTGTAAAAAAGCTTGTACTTGGGTTGCATGTTCTGTTCAGTGAATATACAGACCTTTTTATATTGGGTCTTTCAGGGTTGTCAAGAGGAAAATGAAACTTCGACCTGATAAAACTGTTTCTAAGGTCAGACGAGCATTCTTCCTGTATTGTTTGGGGAGTTGTATCTCCTGCTTTCAGATGATACAAGGATACTGTGCGCCATGGCAGCCTGATATGCTTATGCCTGCTGATATGATTCGGAAATCTTTTCTTTCAGCCACAGTTCAATGAGTGCTTCAGGCGGGATATGTCTTGATTCCGCAATTTCAGTCAGCCTGCCGGCAAGCAGTTCGTCAACAGGGATAAGAAAATCTTTCTTTCCGGTATTTGTGTCAGAATGATCTGCTGGAATCTGTTTCTCTAATCCGATCTGCTCCGGCAACAGGGCAGTCTCCGTGACAGTCCTTCCGTTTTCGTCACAGAACTCCACTTCATACGCAAGGCAGGGATCACGGAGAACAGCCACTATCACTCCGCTCATTCCTTTTTCCAAATTTTCTTCAGGGATATCTTCTTTTACTTTGATCACATCATGTAATTTCATAATCTTATTCCTTATTTTACAAATAATGTCGTAAGTTCCGGAACTTGTGAGCCGGGCCTGTAAATCCATCCGGTTCGGACAATTGCACCCCCTTTTGGCCCGCTGACCGGGATATCCACTGTATAGCGGGCACCGAATTTGTTGATTTTTCCCGGAACTGGCGTGTTATTCATCACACCCTGTCTGATCTGATGGAGCAGGCCATGGTAATTTGACTGGTTATATCCCAAAGCAGATTCAAATACTCTTGCTTTGTCTCCGCCTACTGAATGGTTCGGATTCAGGGCATATTCGGTAAATTTGCGGGTATCTGTCTTAGCTCTGTTTGCACCGATCAGACATGAGTTGTGGGTTGGCATTTTTTTATCTTTCATTCTCAATATTCACCATACAATATATCGCTATCTTCCTGATTTTTTTATCTTATCTACACGGATTGTGTATAAGAAAAGGATTTAAAGTATGACGGCAAAAAATCCTTTCTTACACACAATCCATGAAGATATGGAATGGCGGAAAATCCCTGCTTGTCGCCAATCCGTGTAGATAAGGCAACCCGTGCAGACAAAGAGTTCACAGGGTTAAAGCAGTCAGGGAAATCCCTTAATCTTTTCATCAGGGTTCAGGCAGTCTGTTGGCTCTGCTTCTTCCATAGCAGCGGAGACAAAAGCCGGACATACGTCAGTCAGAGTTCTTCTGCACGGATTTGTGATAAAAAAGGATGGTTGTCCCTATTTCTTTCTGATTCGATTTCTCCAATAACCTGGCTTGCGGCTCAGATGCATGACAGCGACGATCAGAATGTAACCATCTTCAATAGTGTAATAAATACCGTAGGGAAAGCGGCGAATCAGAAAACGCCGAATGTCTTCTTCCACAATTCTCCAGGTTTCCGGGGCAGACAGGATTTTGCGGACAGATGTTTCGACCTCATCAACGAAAGCCTTTCCCAGTTCCGGGCTGATCTTTTTGTAGTACATTGCGGCTTCCGAATATTCCTGAAGCGCATCTGAGTGAAAGACATATTTCATTTCTCTTCAACCATGGTTCTGACTTTTTTAAGTGCGTCTTCCCCGGGCACAGGCTGAACTTGGCCGGAACGAATCTCATCTCTCCGTCTTTTCACTTCTCTTATCTGCAATGCTTCTATATTACTGTCAATATTGCCCCATATATTTTCCAGAAGCTTTTCGAGAAGAAAAATTTTGGAGTCATAGGGAAGCAGCATTGCTTCGTTATAAACCTGATCTGCTGTAAACGACATAAATTTGACCTCCTTTCATTGTCTCATGAGCCGGTATCTCTGATCACATAAGCGTTAAGTTGTGTTCCGGCTTCAGGTTAGCTGCACGGATTGTGTGTAAGAAAAGGATTAACGCACGACTGCAATAAAAATCCTTTTTTACACACAATCCATGCAGATGATGTGGGATGGCGGAAAATCTCTGCTTATCGCT
>JAOZLU010000775.1 GCA_029934695.1 Desulfobacterales bacterium
AATTCCGGCAAGACCTAAAAATGGCAGACTGAATACAGCTCCGTTTCCAGATGAATTGGTTGAACAATGCCTTGCACTCGGGTGCAAAAAAGATCCTCGGAAACCAGAGAACCGCGTCAGGAAAATAGGTGATAAACAGCAATACCGCTATCTGTATTATCATGAACGGCATTTCCAAAGTGATACAGCGGTTGGCAATGGTCAGACAGGCGCCATGGGATTCTGTCTCCTCACGAAGCTGAAGAGCTTTTTTCTCCCATATCGCTCTTTTTGGCCCCGAAAAGGGCGATACAGGCCCTGTTTTAAGGTGAAACAAGCAAGTAATTCTTTTAATATTAACAGCTTATCACTGTCATATCCCGCCCCCCGTACCCCACCCAAGTTCAAGTCCAAGTTTTTAAGTTTAAGTTCAAGTTCAAGTTTTATGCCCGGACATTATTTGCAGTCAATATACTTCACGGGTACGAGCCGATGCCCGAGCATGTCAACAGCAACTTGCGCCTGTTCAAGGATGACATAACCAAGCAACGGTTGGTACTCTCCATTGTCGCCAAGTTCCATATCCATGAACATCGCCTCATTGAAAATTTTTCTGAATCCTTCTATGCGAATGCCGACAGGCCCGCATGCGACACCAAGCATTACGTCATTGTTCGCCAGCAGAAACTCAACTTCCTCCTCATTTGCGAATTTGCCAAGCCTGCTTTTCCACGAAGATGGCAGAACCAATGCACCTGCACCGGTGTCCACAAATGCACTGAAAGTTATTGATATCTCAGCATCCATAGGATTTGTCAGTTCAACCTGAGCTACAACACGTCCCATTATATATATCCTCCCGGTAGTGATATTGTTAATATTTCAATTCTATATGCCCCGGGCCGGCTTCCGGATAACATCCAATTTGCAATGTTATCCGAAAATATCCCGTCATTTGGCCAGGCGGCAACCCATCAAAATACATTCTGAAAAGCAGACACCCGACACCTGATTTATTCCACAAACCCCATGAGTCTCGGAAACCAGAGAACCAGATCAGGCATGTAGGTGATAATCAGCAATACGCATATTTGTATCAACATGAACGGCATCACCGCCTTGGACACATAAATAATATCCCGGTTGGCAATGGCCCCGGTAATGTATAAGCTCACTCCCATGGGCGGGGTGCAGTATCCGATGGCCAGATTGACCGTCAGGATCAGTCCGAAGTGCATGGGGTCAACATTGAACGCACTCAGCATAGGCAGAAACACCGGCCCCAGAATAAGGGTTGCTGAAATGATGTCCATGAACATCCCGACCACCAAAAGCAGCATATTCAGAGCCAAAAGAAATACGACAGGAGAGGTGATGCTCGAAAGCACGGCCTCGGTGATTTTTCCAGGAATGTCCTCCAAAGTGAGATAACGGCCAAAACAGGTGGCTCCGGCCACGATAATCAGAAGAGTGGCCGACGTCATCGCAGAACTGACCGTAATCCCTTTCACCTGGTTTAATTTCATGGACTTGTGTATGAAAATCTCCACGACAAAGGCATATACACAAGCGACCACCGCAGCTTCATTGGCAGTGAACACGCCGGAAAATATCCCCCCGAAAATGATCACAATCAGCATCAGAGACCAGAATCCCTCTTTCAGAGCGTTCAGAACTTCTCTGAAACTCGGAATCGGCATTTTCACGATATCTGTCTTTTTCCGGTAAAAGAAATAAGTGTAAACACATACCCCGAAGATAATGAGGAGGCCCGGCAGAAATCCTGTCAGGAAAAGTCCCTCCAGAGACACGTTGCTGATCATGCTGTAAAGGATCATGCCGATACTGGGCGGGATGATGACGCCGAGGTTGGGGGAGGTGGTCATAAGTCCCAGTGTGTATTTTTCCTCATATCCGTTTTCCAGAAGCGCGGGGATCATAAAGCCCCCGAGAGCCACCACCGTCGCCACTGTGGAACCGGAGATGGCGCCGAAAAGGCCGCACGCTATAACCCCTGCCATGCCGAGACCGCCCGGAAGCCAGCTCACCAGCACATTGGCCACTTTGATAAGCTTTTCGACAATGGACCCGGCCGTCATAATGTTGCCGCAAAGAATGAAAAACAGCACCACGACAAGGGCGAATTTGTCCAAACTGCGGAAGAGCGTCTGTGCAAGCAGAAGAAGCGGCAGATCGGTGAAAAGCAGGAAACTCAGGAAAGCCGTAAAAAAGAGACATAAGGACACGGGAACATAAGCCGCCATAGACCCCAGGAGAATCAGCAGTACGATAAAATGAGTTAATTCCATAAATTTTCCTTATAATTTCAGGAAGTCAGAAAAATAGGAGCTGAGGGGATTAATTCCTCAGTCCCCCACTTCCCCCACTTCCGATCCCTCAATTTTTTAATTCCGTAATATCCTGATAAATCAACTGAATTGTCCGAATGAACATCATTGCTCCTGCCAGCGGCAATATCGAATAGAGATACACCAGCGGGATCTGCATAATGATAGTCTTCTGATGCGTCTGCAACTGAAGGGCCGCCATCAGCCAGCCATAATAAACCATCAGTCCGGAAAAAATCAGGGTCGCAAGATTGCTGAAACAGTTGAGGGGAAATTTCAGTACGGGCACCAGTTGAACCAAGGCGTCAATTTTAATCATGGAACGGTTCCTGACTGCAACGCTGCATCCGATGAAGGTTGTGTAAATGATCACATCTCTGACCAGTTCTTCTGACCAGGCCAGCGAATAGTTGAATCCGTACCTTAAAACAACATTGAGGAAGAGCGACAGAAGGGCCACCATAACAGTGACAAACAGCGTCCATTCCTCAAAAAAGGTCAGTATCCTGTCTAAAGTATCCAGAAACTTTCCAAACATTATGATGATCCTTTGAAGATTGATGTTT
>JAOZLU010000776.1 GCA_029934695.1 Desulfobacterales bacterium
TGATGTTTGATGTTTGATGTTTGATGTTTGATGTTTGATGTTTGATGTTTGATGGAAATCTAATTTCGGGGAAAGGTTTATGAACTCAACAAATATTGCTTCAAAGCTGGCTTGGCGGAATGTGTGGCGCAATAAACGGAGAACTCTGCTGACGTTGCTGACCATTATGGTCGGATGCGCCATGATTATTCTTATGAACTCCCTTGGAAAAGGCGGACATGACCAGATGATCGAGGATGCGGTCGCACTCAATACAGGTCATGTTCAGATTCATGAGGAGGGGTTTTGGGAGAATCAGACCATTGACTACGCGTTTGAACCGTCATCAGAACTGCTGAAATATCTTGGCAACGACTCCCGCATTGCCGCTTATGCCAAGCGGGTAATCGCAGGCGGGCTTCTTTCTTTCGGAGAATCCACACGGGGTATGCTGATCCAGGGGATTGATCCTGAAAGTGAGCGTCAAGTCAGTAATATTCACGAAAAGATACGCCCCGGGGGAAGATTTCTTACCCCGAAAGATGCTGCCCATACAGTCATCGGTGCTACCCTTGCAAAAAATACCGGTGTCGGGGTCGGCGACCGGATTGCCATGATATCTCAGGGATTTGACGGCTCTATTGCTGCGGAACGGTTCGAGGTGGTGGGAATATTCGAGAGCGGCAATCCGGAATATGACCGCGAGCTGATTCTCATTCCTCTGTCACAGGCGCAGGAGACGTTCTCTATGATGGGGTACATTCATTCACTGATCATCCGGCTCGATGATGCGTCATATCTCCCTGATGTAAAAGCGGATATACTTGGCATTACGTCTCAGAATGAAACCCGGCTTGAAGTCATGGGCTGGGATGAACTGATGCCTGAGCTTGTACAATTCATAGTCATGGATGACATCAGCGGTTATATCTTCATCTTCATTCTGTTTATGATCGTTGCATTTGGCGTACTCAACACCATTCAGATGTCGGTCTTTGAGCGGACAAGGGAATTCGGCGTAATGCTCTCCATCGGGACCCTTCCGCGCCAGCTTTCTGTCATGATTCTGCTGGAGTCGGTCGTCATCTCAATCCTCGGCATTGCGCTCGGCGTTGCACTTGGCTATGGGGTCAGCTTTTATTTTCAGAGCAATCCCATAGATTACTCCTCTTATGCCGATGAGATCGCAGTATGGGGCGTTTCCACAACCATCTTCCCGGCAAAAATAACATCACTGAACATCATCGTCACATCATTATTGACTTTCATACTCTCCGTGCTGTTCTCAGTGTTCCCGGCAAGACGGGCTGCAAAGCTGAATCCGATTGAGGCCATACGGAAATTATAAGGCGCAAAGTTTTTTACAATTTACACTCAGGTTTTCGCATTATGTCTCACACAAAGGCACAGGGGACACAAAGAAAAGGCGCAAATGCTTTTGCAGAAAAACTTATGCCCGGGGTCTTCGCTTCATGTCTCACACAAAGGCACAGAGGACACAAAGAAAAGGCGCAAATGTTTTTACGATTTATACCCTGGTTCTTGGCAGTCAGTTATCACTGAAGGAAGGTTAGTTATGAAAATTTTCTTTATGATCGGCTGGAGAAATCTCTGGCGAAACAAGCGGCGATCCCTGGTGGTGATTTCCTCCATTGCCATGGGGATATTTGCTATGCTCATGTCCATGGGCATTATGAACGGAATGAATAATCAGATGGTTGAGAACACCATCAGCACCTCGCTGGGGCATATTTCAATCCATCGCAAAGGATTTCAGGAGGATATGAAACTGCAAAACAGCTTTATCCCTTCAGAAAAGATTCAACGCTCACTCGCAGATTTTCCCCGTCATGCTCCCCGGCTCAAGATGGAAGCGATGATCCGCTCCAGCGAGGCGTCAAGGGGCATTCTTCTTATGGGGGTTGATCCTGAAAAGGAGAAGTCTGTCACAAAAATATTTGACTACACGCTCGATAAGGATGGGTATCTCTCAGACCCGGGGGCGCACGAGGTGCTGATTTCAAAAACACTCTCGGAAAAGCTGGATATTCTGATTGGCGACAAAGTGGTGATGATGTTTCAGGACTTGAATAAGGAGATAGTCGGCGTTGCTTTCAAAGTCAGGGGGCTGTACCGAAGCCCCATTGACAGCTTTGACAAGTATGTGGTCTTTACCGGGATTGACGCGCTCCAAAAACTCACCGGCATGGGAGAGCGGATTTCTGAAATCACCGTGCATGTGGAGCATCGGAAAAAGGTTGACGAGGCCGCGGCTCGTATTGGCAAATCTCTCAAGAACCCGGAGATTGAACTTCTCACCTGGAAGGAAATGGCCCCGAATCTTCTGCGAGCAATCCAGCTCTTTGACACCTCCATATATATCTTTTTCTCCATCATCTTCATCACAGTGACATTCTCCATCGCAAATACACTCATCATGGCGATTATGGAGCGGTTTCATGAAATAGGAGTCATGAAGTCCATCGGCACACGCCCCTCGTGGATTGGTGCGATGGTGCTGTTTGAAGCCATCAACCTCGGATTTGTGGGGCTTCTGGCTGGAGCGGCCTCGGGTGTGGCTGTGACATTCTTGCTCTCTCTCAACGGCATTGATTTTTCTTTCTTCATGGAATCTGTGAGAGTATGGGGAACCGGGCAAATCATCTATCCCGCGCTGAAACCGATGGATATCATTGCCTGCGGAGTCATTGTTCTTACGACAACAGTCATTGCCGCACTCTATCCGGCAATCAAGGCAGCGCGGATAAAGCCGCTGGACGCGTTGCACTATCTGTGAACTTGGTGAATTATGAATTATGAATGGTAATGATTAAAGTGCTTCTCATTCACCATTCACCATTCACCATTCACCATTTCATTCACATCCCCCAGACCGTTATGTTCCGTCCCCC
>JAOZLU010000777.1 GCA_029934695.1 Desulfobacterales bacterium
GCGGAAAGCATTTTTTTATAATCGCCTATCGGCAGTATGACCGCTGTGGGATTACCGCTTTTATCGACAATAAACTGCTCATTCATTGAATCTTCCTCTGTAAATTATTTAAGAATAAATTGCTCTTCAGATTTTCATCGCTGTAAACAGTTCGTCAAGTGTTCTGCCATCCTGCTCGAAATCTTTCTCTGTGTATCCGTAACAGTGATGTTTTTTCAGAAAAGCGTCTGTTTTCCGCCGGGACGCATGACCTAACATTTCTCCGACCTGAAATGCCGTGAACCCACGGGTACGATATTTCTGAACAGCCAATGCTTCTGTGAACTGCCGGGAGACATTTCCTGACCGCCTCTCCAACTGCATTGCTATTGCATCTGGGATGACAACAGGATATGCCATATATCATTCTGCTTTCTGTCCCGGCAATGAATTGCCGGGCTATTTTCAGTTGTCCCTGCGGGACAGGAAATCCCTGCTTATCCATAATCCGTGCAGATGACATGACAAATTGCCGGGCTGTTCTCAATTGTCCTGCCTTTATTATAATCGGCATTACGCCACTTTTCTCATCGGTCGGATATATGGAATTGGAAGTGTGCGTCCCTCAGATTTGAAATGCTGAATGACATCTTCAGCAACCTCACATAATTCTCTATATAATTTTACAGGATCATCACCATGTATGCCGGTAATCAGATCCGGACATTTTCCAATGTAAGTATGATCTTCCTCGCTCCATTCTATCCATTTGTGATAACAGTCAACTGCTTTCATGATTTTACGTCCTCTGTGGCCTGTTCCACCTGCCTTTCCTGATAGGGTTTGGCATCATCGCCTGATTTGCCACTGATCGTCACAGCACCGGAGTATTTTGCATGCACATATTTACGGTGCGCTCCTTTGCCACCACCTGAAATTTCATAAAATCCGGCTTTTTTCAGATATTTGATAAGTTCTCTGATTTTCTTTGGCATTTTTTATAGGTTTTAACTAATCAATTCCCCGGCTGAAAGCGAAAGTACGCTGAAGCGGACTGTTATCTGAGCCGGCTTCAGCCTGCTTTAGCTTTCAGCCCTGGAATTTATTCCGGGGCTTTTATTCCGATGGTGAGGCGGAGCCTCATTTCTGCGTTACGAGGCGGAGCCTCGTAACGAGTTCCTGTTTCAGGCTGCCTGAAGTGCCAGCACTTCTGACCCCTGACCTCTTAAAAAAGATTCGGCTCCTGCCACTCCCCGAAGGTATCCTGAAACACGCCGGTCATTTCGCCGACAGTGGTGTATGCCCGGCAGCATTCCACGAGCGCAGGCATGACATTTTTCCCCTCCTGCGTCGCAAGCTCCAAGTCTCTGAGTGTCCGGGAAACATCCCGGTCGCTGCGAACACTCCGCAGTTTTTTCAGGCTGTCAATCTGCCTGTCCGCCCATGTTTCATTGTATTCATGGAGTTCCACTTCAGGTTGATCGCCCTCGGTGTATTTATTGACTCCGACCTTTGTGATTTCTCCGCTCTGAATTCCTTTTTCAAATTGATATGCCTGTCGGGCCACTTCCCGCTGAATAGCACCGGTTGCCACAGCATTGACCATGCCGCCCATATCCTGCACCCATTTCATTTTCTCCAGAATTTTCTCCTCCATCTGTTTGGTCAGGGTCTCAATGAAGTAGGAGCCTGCCAGCGGATCCACTGTGTCACGAAGTCCGACCTCTTCCATGAGAATTTCCAGTGTGCGAAGAGACAGCAGTGCCGCTCTGGGTGTGGGAATGGTGTATGCTTCGTCAAAAGAGCACAGGGCCGTGGTCTGCGCGCCGCTGAGAGCGGCTGCAAGCGCGTAATAGGCTCCCCGGATGATGTTGTTCTCCGGCTGATTCTTTGTAAGCCCGCTCCCGCCACCGCCGAAGAGTCCCCTGAGAAAGAGTTTTTTCTTGTCCTGAACTCCGTATTCCTCTTTCAGCATTCTGGCCCATATTTTCCGGGCCGCTCTGAATTTGGCGATCTGCTCCCACATATTGCCATAGACATTCAGATTAAAGGTGAAGCGTCCCACAAAGTCTTCCGGCTTTATCCCTCTGGCTGTCACGTTGTCAATATAGGCCCTGCAAATCTCAAACGCACACGCTATCTCCTGGACAGGGGTGGCTCCGGATTCCCGGATGTGATAACCGCACACGCTCACAGGATTGCATCGCGGCAGTTCCTTCACGGAATACTCAATGCAGTCTCCCACAAGGCGAACCGCTGGCTCCACAGGAAATATCCACGCGCCTCTGCCGATCATCTCTTTGAGAATGTCGTTCTGGGGGGTCGCGCTGATCTTCTCTTTTGCATATCCGAATTTTTCCGCAGCAGCTTGATACATGGCCAGCATCACGGTGGCGTTGGCGTTGATGGTCAGCCCCGAACCGATTTTGTCAAAGGGGATGCCTTGGAAAGCGATCTCAAAATCGCGAAGAGAATCCACCGCCATTCCCACGCGTCCCACCTCCCCTCTGGCTTTGGGATCATCCGAATCCAGGCCCATCTGGGTCGGCAGGTCAAACGCCACATTCAAACCTGTCTGACCGTGTGAGATCATCCATTTGAATCGCTTGTTGGTTTCCTCCGGTGTACCGAAACCGGTGTATTGCCGGGTTGTCCATGCCCTGCTGCGATATCCCAGAGGATGCAGACTGCGGGTGAACGGATATTCTCCGGGGTCTCCCAGATCTTTTTCATAGTCGAACCCGATTTCTTCGAGGTCCTCGGGCCCGTATTTCGGCTTCACATGGATGCCGGACGGATAGATCACGTCTTGGACAGCATCCTTTTCATCCTTTATATACCTTGCGATGCCCACTTTTTCCTCCTCTGTAAATCCAAATATGTTCAATGATTTCGTTTGTG
>JAOZLU010000182.1 GCA_029934695.1 Desulfobacterales bacterium
ATCAATCATCAAATATCAATCATCAAATATCAATCATCAAATATCAATCATCAAACATCGAACATCAAACTCGACACCCGCTCCACCTCAGTTTTGCTTTCAGAACATCAAAATAGTGCTGGTCCGGCATGGTTATCATCTGAATGGGATGCGGTCCTTTCCGGGCAATGATGGTATCCCGCTCATCTATCTCAAGCCCTGCCTGTCCGTCAAAGGTCAGCATGATATCCGAAGCTTTTTCAGCAAGCTGCATTTTGATACAGGCTGAGTCCGGAACTATCAGAGGCCGGTTGGTCAGGGTAAACGGGCAGATGGGTGTCATAATGATTCCGGGTACCGCAGGGTGGACAATCGGGCCCCCGGCTGCAAGCGCATAAGCGGTTGAGCCTGTGGGCGTGGAAATAATCAGTCCGTCTGCCTTGTATGTGGTCAGATAATGATCATTGATATAGGTTTTTATGTGGGCCAGCCTTGCAAGCGCACCCTTGTTAATCACCACATCATTTAATACGGTTTCACTTACAAATTCCTTTCCCTCCCGGATCACTTTGACCAGAAGGCGCATTCTGGATTTCGTGACAAATTTGTTGTTCAAAATGGCTTCCGCTGCAAAATACAGGCCGTCTTCTGTGCTTTCGGCCAGAAAGCCGACTTCACCGAACTTGATGCCAAGAATCGGGATATCCTGATCACCTATCCAGCGGACCGCGCTTAAAAATGTCCCGTCTCCTCCGAGTACAAAAATGCAAAACAGATCAGACGGCGCGGAAGGAGGGGGGTTGTTTAAAATTCTGGAGCTTGGCAACGCGCTTTTTTTTCTGAAAACATCAATCCCTTTTGAACGCAGCCAACTTTCAAATTCATCTGCTTTCCTTTTTGCCTCAGCATCTATTTTTACGACCAAACCTACCTTTTTCAAAGCAAAACCTGGCTCCTTTGTTATTCTGAAATTTTCAGGATGATATAAACTCGACAGTGAAAAGCTGAAAACAGCCCTGCAGCATGCTGAGATTGTTCAGTGGGAACCGCTAATCCGAGAAATATCGGCTTCAGTAATTTCAGCAGGTTATGGGAGATTATGACCGTCGAGCATAAAATATCTGGCTAAAATCTGTGTGTATTATTTCAATTATACAAATATGCCACGGATACAGCAAGTGAAAAGTTGAAAAGCGGGAACGGTTTGTATTTTCATACCCCAGCGGGGTGTTACAGAAGGCAAAAGCCGTCTGTTTTCTCTATGATACAAGACTGAAATTCCTTGAAAATGGCAACGGCGGGGGTAAGTACCCATATGCATCAGGCTAAGATTGCCGGACGGGGTTTGCAACCCCGTCCGAAACCTTTGCTGGCGGGGATTGACGGAACATTGCGGACGGGATTGCAAACCCCGTCCGGCAGATTATGTATGAATAAAAACAGTTGGTTATGATCTTAGCTTGATGCTTATGGGGTAAGTACCTGGCCATATATTTTCAGGTATCTGCATACGAGGAACCGCAGATGAACACAGATAAACGCAGATGCCTGTCTGCCGCGGACTCATCCGCGTTCATCCGTGTTCATCCGCGGTCTGTGAAAGCTGTTTTCCCAGAAAAAAATCCCGGAAAACTTTTGGCCGGGTACTTAAAGGCGCACCTATGGCGTGTGCGATGGTTTACTGGGGAGAGAATTACAATATATTTATTGAATACGGTGCTGTGGCGGACCTGTCAGGGCTGATTGGTGCGGAAATAGGGCCGACAAAATCACAAATGAAGTTGCAATTTTGACAAAAAATACTTAGATTCAGAATAATTAATAGAAATATAACCCGGCATTGGTGCTTTCGGAAAAAAATCCAATATTTTCTCAACTCTTTGTAATCATTGAATTATTTTATTATCAAAGTATTAGCGGAAGAGCACCAAGTTATTATTCAGAACAAAAAAAGGGGAAACAGCATAAACCGAATCCCCTCCAATCTTTTTTTATGGTAGGCACGATTGGATTTGAACCAACGACTTCTACCGTGTCAGGGTAGCGCTCTCCCCCTGAGCTACGTGCCTGTAAAAAATCAGCTTCTTTATAATAAGCAACCAACCATGTTTCCCTGATCAGATAAACCACTTTTTATTCTATTGTTATTTAAAAGTCAAGACCTTTTTTCATTTTTTTTCAGGCCGCCTTTTTTGGCCTGAAGCAGCTAAAAAACAAATCTGATGCTGTCATAAGATGACGTATCCTCCAGTATCTCGAATTGGTCATTCTGATAGCACTCGATGGCGCAACGCAGATTTAATGAACAAAACCGTTTACAGATCGGATCTTTTAAATCGAAATCACCAAAACATCCCAAATGATCATCATGGACGACTTTTTTGTTTGCTGAATTTTTTTTCATTCCGCATCCTAATTTAATTGGTTAATTCTTATTTTAATTTCAGTAACGAAATCATTTCATTATGAATTTTACCGTTGGTTGCCAGAATTTCCTTTTTATTCACCGTAAATGATCCCATTGAAAAATCTGTTATGCTTGCGCCGGCTTCCTGTGCAATCTGAAAGCCTGCTGCCGTGTCCCAGGGATTGAGGTTCTGTTCCCAGAACCCGTCAAAACGTCCGCATGCCACAGAACAAAGATCAAGCGCGGCTGATCCGAGCCTTCGGACACCCCGTGAGGCTTTGAGGCAGTTGGAAAAGCGGGCAAGCAAAGGATCAAAAATATCCTTAAAATTATAAGGAAAACCTGTCACCAGCAGGCTTTCCGAAACAGTTGCCGAGTCTGAGACCTTTATGGGGCGGCCATTCAGTTCAGCGCCTTTCCCCTTCACAGCGGTAAAAAGCTCGCCCGCGACCGGGTTCAGAACGACCCCCATAACAATATCCCCTTTTAAGGCAAAGGCGATGGAAACAGAGAAAAGACCTAACTGATGTGCAAAATTTGTTGTACCGTCCAGAGGGTCAACGATCCACTGGCAGTCAGCAGTACCCTCATTCAAGCCGCTTTCCTCAGCCAGAATGGCGTGATCCGGAAACGCTTTTCGGATCGTTTCAATTATCAATTTTTCTGATCCGATATCTGCTTGGGTAACAAGGTCAACAGCTCCTTTTTTGGTCACTTCAAATGTTCCGCCAAAGTAAGACCTGAGACAATTTCCCCCCTGACAGGCAGCAGCAATACCGACTCTTTTTACAAGTTCCAAATCCATAAGATTTTCAATTTCAGTTTACCATAATCCTTGTGTCAAAGAACAATTTGTCTGTCCTTTCAGGAGGATCAGGTGTTTTATCAATAAAATAAAAAGTTTGAGTATCTCCAATTATATTTGCAAAAATCCTGACAGCATTCCCCCTTGCTTTTGCGGACATGATTTCTGTCTTAAAATTCAGACAGGATAATATATGTTTTTTTCAGAGATGTCAACAAAAGGCAGAAAATTTTCGTTCCCAGGCGGAGCCTGGGAACGAGTAACATATTGAATTTGCTAAAATGGCCGAAATGAAGATCAGTGCCGTTTATAATTCATAAAAAGCGGCCACAGGATCACGCATAATCAGCTCAATCGCCTTTGCGGATGTTTCAGCAGCTTTAGGAAAAACATGGTCAAGCGCCCTGATATGTCTGAGATTGTCCGCAGTCCGGAGGATCAGCATGGCAAGGTTTCCCTCTGCCATTTCGGAAAATGGGAGTACATCCTCCCAATCTGCTTCCGCGGCCCAGGCATAAATTGTGGCTGCCGGCCGCAAAAACAATGCCCTGGGTTCAAATCCCCGCAAAATCTTATGTTTTGCAAAGGGCCTCAGCCCCTCCTTCACCCGGTTCAGGGCACTGAGGAGCTTTTGAGGCACTACTTCCTTATCAGGTCTGTCATCTGATTCCTGCTCATTCACAAATGATGCAATAATGGCGGCAAGCAGAACAGGGTCAGATTCGGGGAAAAGCCCTAGCCTGAAACCCTCTGCGATCATAAGAGGCTGATCCACCCTCAGTTGGGATGCCCATACCCCGTCATGGGTCAGTTCCCCATCCTCCGTCACATATCCTGTCTCCTGCAGGAAATTGAAATGCTTCAGAAAATCCTTCCACAGATATTTGTGCTCATTTCCGATGAGGCGTTGCGCTTTCCTTTTTTTCTTTCCCTTCATAATCATATAGGTTGCAAAAGATTTTTTAAGCAGATCCTCAATCTGGTCAGGGGTGTGGGAAAGCAGCAGATTCAGCACCATGGAAAAATTGATTCTGATCTGGCTTAACACATAAGACGGGGGTGCTTTGACAAGCGTTGCAATGAGCCGTGTGTCCATAAATTTTCCGGGAATTCCCACGGCAAATCCGATATTATCCATCCCTCTCCGGCCGGCCCTTCCGGTCATCTGATGAAATTCCGTGGGAGTCAGCGGCAGAAATTCCCTGCCATTGAACCTGTCCGAATTGAAGAAAACAATGGTTCTGGCAGGAAAATTTACCCCCGCGGCCACAGTCGAGGTTGCAAACACCGCGTCCAGAAGCCCCTCTGTCATAAGGGTCTCAATGACCAGTTTCCATGCAGGCAGCTGTCCGCTGTGATGGGACCCGACAGCCAGATTTTCAAGCTCCTTCAGATGGCGGTGCCTTGCAATATGTTCGCTCTGTCCGGCAAGTTCCTGAACCCTCTGACTGAGCCGGGCCTGTCGCTCCGGATCATCCAGTGAATTTTTCCCGCAGAACGTAAGGGATTTGTCACAGTCTGCCCGTGATTTAAGGAAAAATATGGCAGGAAGAAGATTGTATTTCTTCAAAACACGCAGGATATCCCCCACAGGCGGCAGACCTCTGCCAGGTGCGAGTACCGGGGCGTTTTTACTGGTGATATAGTTACTGACCTTTTTATAGAGCGTTGTTTTTTCCCCGGGCGCGTTTTCCGATAAAAGAGGAAGGAGCATTCCTGATGGGTGAAAAAAAAGGGGAAACAGGGGAACCGTCCTTTTGGTTTCTGTAATAACACTGCATTCTTTTGAGCGTATGGTCGCCAGCCATCCCGCAATCTGGTCCGCATTTCCGATGGTTGCAGAAAGCATCAGGAGCGGTATCCGGGCCGGAAGATAGATCATGATCTCCTCCCATACAACACCCCTGTCTTCATCCCCCAAAAAATGGGCTTCATCCAGAATCACGAAATCTGTGGACAGGTCTTTTCCCTCATGCATGGCATCATATAACTGATTCCGAAGGATTTCGGTGGTTCCGACGATGACAGGTGCGTCAGGGTTTTCCTTTCTGTCACCAGTTAAAATGCCGACATTGCCCGTCCCGAATATTTCTCCGAATTCTGCATATTTTGAATTGGTTAACGCCTTTAAAGGGGAGGCATACCAGGATTTTCCATCTTTTTCCAGTATTCGGGCGATGGCTTTTTCCGCTATCCAGGTCTTTCCCGCACCGGTGGGTGCTGTGACAAGACAGTCTGCCCGTTCAATAGCGGAAATCGCTTCCAACTGGAAATCATCCGGTTTGAACGCTCCCTGTTCAGGCACACCGATGGATGCAAACACCTTTTTCAGCCTGGCATCCGCACCGGGCTTCATTTTCAGGACGTTCTCTTTTGATTTATTGCTGAAACGGCGCTTTGGCCGTCTTATGGGATATTTTTTTTTTTGCATGTCCTCACTTGATGTTTGATGTTTGATGTTTGACATTTGATGTCCAACATCAAACATCAAATATCAAACACTATAGCCGGGTGATCATCTTTTCAACTTCCGCTTTTGTCGGTGAATCTGTGTCAAAAGGGGATATCCCGGCCAAATCCGCCTCAATCAGGGCGTCAGCATAAGGGAGAAACCCGAGGAATTCAAAGTCCGGCAGGTGCTTTTTCAAAAACGCCTCATCTTTGCTGCTGCGTATTTTGTTTCCGATCACAGCAATATGATTCAGCCCGATTTCATACGCAAGCTTTCTGATGTTGCCTGCTGTGTCAATACTGCGCCGGCCCGGTTCAACCACAATAAGAAGCTTGTCAACCGCCTGGGCGGTTGCTCTGCCCAGATGTTCAATCCCTGCTTCCATATCCATGACCACCACTTCATCCCTTGCAAGCACAATATGTGTCACAAGCACTTTTAAAAGGGTGCTTTCCGGACATATACATCCGGATCCCCCTTTTTTGACCCCTCCCAGCCGCATGAGCTTGATATTGTCAAGTTTTACCGACAGGGCATCCGGAAGGTCATCCACCTTGGGGTTCAGTTTGAAAAAGCCGCCTATGGTCCCCGGTTTTACCTCTGTCCTTTCAAAAATGAGGTCTTTCATTTCCGAAATAGGCGTTATTTTATCAGAATCGGCAATTCCGAGTGCTGTTGCAAAATTTGCATCCGGGTCCGCATCAATTGCAAGAACATGCTTTCCCTGTTTATTCAGTGTCCGCACCAAAAGTGCTGAAAATGTTGTCTTACCAACACCTCCTTTGCCGCTCACTGCCAGTTTCATTCCTGTATCCTTTCAATTTAAATGTCACAAACTGAAATATATGTTATCATTTCCTTGACCAAAAATCAAGGGGCTGATAATGTCTGTATAAAATAGTTATATTTTTGATCTGTGTACAGGACAAAAAAAATTCAGATTTTCGGACAGCCTTTAATATCGGTCAGATGATTCTGTCTGGAATGCCCATATCCAGTAATATCAGCATATTGTCGTTTTTTGTCCTGTACACAGATTCCTGACAGTAAAAAAAGTTCAAAGTGAAAAATTGAAAGCAACCACGCAACATGCTGAAATCACTAAATGGAAATCGCTGATCCTGAAAATGGCGGCATCAGTAATTTCAGCAAGTTATGAGAGCTTACGAGTGTCGAGTGCATAAAATAATTATATTCAAATGTCCTGATAAACATCTGGAGCAGAAAATTCATTCATTGCAGGCTGAAATCTGTTAAGGCGATTTTTTAAAAAAGAACATCCCACCACTGAGATGCAGGGTGGGTGGAGCGCAGCGCAACTCACCAGACACCTCCGGACATCCGCACAAGGTGGGTTACACTGCGCTCCACCCACCCTACGTTGCCATAGTGGGAGATTCTTTTCTGGAAATCACCTAAGGGGATTCAAAAAAATAATCTGCCGATCTTGTTCCCACGAGCACGGAGAAAGTGGGGTCAGGAAAATTTTCTGCACAAACATGGAGCAGTGATATTGTGTTCAAACGGATACGTTCAAAAATAGGCCTCAAACTGATGACCATATTTTCACTGGCTCTGGTTTTGTCAGTGGTCCTTCTGGTTTACGGAGGGAAATGGCTGACAACCGAACTTGAAAATTTTTATGCCTCCGAAAATGAGACGCTTATAAAAAATCAGGCATACATATTCCTGTCCCGTCTGACACAGGAAAAGGCCATGGGATATGAGGCAGTCTTCCAGAAGGTTGCCGCGTCTTCGGCTCTGGTGGCAAAACAGGCTGGCTTTTTTCTGGATCATTTTGATCTGTATGGAAAAAAACATCTCAATCCAAGTGAAAAACTGGTCGTATATCCGCCAAACGGAATATTTTCAAATGATTCCTTTGGCGTGACAATGGTAATGTATTGGGGAGGGGCTGCCATATCGCCGGAAATCAAAGAGGAACTGAACGCACTTTCTCATACAGACCCGCTTTTGATGGAGGTTCAGAAAAGTCATCCGGAGTGCGCGGCATCTTATATTGTCACCGAGTCCGGGATTCGACGTTATTTCCCGAATACACATGCCGTTACCAGACTTCCGACATCTGAAGAATATGATATGAGACACGCGGGTTTTTACAGCATTGTGAAACCGGAAAATAATCCTGCACGTAAAACAGTATGGACAAATGTTTACAGGGACGATGCCAGACATGGATTGACGATAACGGCAAGCACCCCGGTTTACGGTGAAATGGGACAATATCTTGGTGCAGCCGGCGTTGATATGACGTTGGAATATATTTTGGATGATATTCTGGGTAACAGAAGATTGAATCTCCCCCTGCCAAAGGGATGGAGACGGGATTTGACAGACAATCTCTTCTCCTTTATCATAGACCACACCGGCAGAATCATCGCTTTTCCTTCCGAATATTTGAAAATATTCGGCCTTGAGATGGACATGGACAAGCTGGTGAACGCTGGTGTTGTTCTTGAATATCGCCTGTCAGACAGTTCCGATGCGGAAGTGAAAAAAATAGGAGAGAACATACTCCGAAGGGATTTTCAAAACGCCCGCTTCCTTTCTGACGGGCATCCCTATATGATATTTTCCCATCCGATGCCTTCGACTGGCTGGCATCTGGGCGTTGTGACGCCGGAATCCGTCATTCTCGCCTCTCTTGAGGGAACACTTGATGCGCTGAATTCATCAATTCGGGAACCGATCCTCGGATTCGTCCTGGCGACCGGCCTGTTCCTGTTTTCTCTGATTACGATGACGCTGGCAATCTCCATCAGACAGCTTGCCTATTTAAAACATAGGAAGCCTCCGGCAGAAGGTGATATGGAAGAAGACGATCTGGAAGAAGACGAACTGGTAAAAAATTATCTGAGAAAAGAGTACCTGGCAGAAGCAGACTTGGAAATAGATGAAGATATGCCCACAGAAGATGATTTGACAGAACCGGATGATGTGAGCGAGACCGTATTTCCTAATCCCTACGATAATGTTATTAAAATCTTGCAAAGACTCAATGACATTGAAAAGGAGCGTTCTGTCGATCTCCAGAAAGAAATCAACGAGCGGGAGCGGGCGGAACAGGAGATCAGGCATCTTTCCAGCCGGCTCATCAGCAGCAGCGAAGAGGGGAAAAAAGAGCTTGCCCAGGATCTTCACGATGAATTCGGCCAGACCCTGGCCGCACTTCACATGAATGCAGAGACTTTGCAAAAGTCCATCCCGGAGCAACAGAAGGAGGAGATTGGCGACCTGATCGGGCTGATTGAGCATTTGGGAGATAAAATCAGAAGCATCTCCTCTGATTTGCGGCCGGATCTGCTTGATGATCTGGGGCTTGTTCCCACGCTGGAATGGTATATCAAAGAGTTTTCCGAGAAAAGACAGGATATTCATATTGATTTTCAGACTGTCGGGTTCAGGAAACGGCTTGCCTCTGAGATAGAACTTGTCATATACAGAATTTTTCAAGAAAGCGTGAATAACATCGTGAAACATGCAAAAGGCGAAAAGGTTGATGTCACGCTGACTTACAGTCATCCGAATGTCATTTTTATCATCAAGGATGACGGTGTGGGATTTGATGAGCAGACAAAGGGCAAAGACGGAATCGGACTTCTGGGAATGCGTGAGCGGGTTGTTGCCGTGAACGGGCATATAGAGATTCGCTCCGTCATAAACAAAGGAACCACAATAAGGGTTGAAATACCCGTGAATTGAAGGTTGAAAATTGACAACTTGTACAGCCGGACGGGTTTGCAACTTCCTTCGGAATCAGTGATTCAGCCTCGACTTTCGGTTTGCAACCCTGTAGCCGGACGGGGTTTGCAACCCCGTCCGCAATAGGAATGGGACATTTTGCCCGCTACCGAAAAATATTAAACATTAGGACGGGGTTGCAAGCCCCGTCCGGCAATGGGAAGGAACCCCGTCCGACAGTGGGGATTGAAGATTGACAGCTTTCCGGAATACGCTTTTTTCAATCTTCGATCTTCAGTTTTCAATAACTGATTAAGGAGAAAAAAATGAATAAGATCAAAGTGTTAGTAGCGGACGATCATGCAGTGGTGCGGGAAGGCTTGCGAAAGCTCTTGGAAGAGCAGGAGGATATGGAGGTCGTGGGCGAAGCCACGAACGGCATGCAGGCTGTGAAACGAGTCAAATCGCTCCGCCCGGATGTGGCACTGCTTGATATTGCCATGCCCGAATTAAACGGCTTGGAGGCAGTGGCACTGATAAAAGAATCCGTGCCTGATACTCAGGTGGTGCTGCTCTCCATGCATATAAAAGACGCGTATGTGTATCAGGCTCTGAATTCCGGCGCCCTGGGCTATGTGCTTAAAGCATCCCCCACATCTGACGTGCTTGAATCAATCAGAGCGGCCAGCCGGAAAGAGCATTTTCTGAGTTCCAAGATCAACTCCAAACTTATCAGCACATTTTTGAAAAACCGTGAGGAAAAACCCGCTGTAAGCGGTTATAATCTTCTTTCAGAGCGGGAACAGCAGGTATTCCGACTGCTGGTTGAAGGGAAGTCCAATGCTGAAATCGCTGATATTTTGTGCATCAGTTCCAAAACTGTGGATAAACACCGTGCGAACACCATGAGAAAACTGGACATCCATAACATGGTGGAAATGGTGAAATACGCCATCAAAATCGGGATTATCGGCCCTGAACTGTGGGAAGAAGTATCATGAGAAAAATCCGATATTCACAATAATGGTGAAAAGTGAAAAGATTCTGTCAAAGTCGGGGGCATTGCTCCCGAACTTTGGAATGATCAGTCGTTCTCCCATCCTCTTCCCAGAGCTTTCCTCGCGCCAATAGCCAGTTGATCTGATCTCAGAGTAGGATATTCCTACCCTGCAGGTAGGATATTTCCACCCATGAATACTCTTTCCACCCCATTGATTTATTTGTTCCCCTATTCTATGAAACAGGCAACAGACAGCACTTGCCTGCGAACCCCGTCCGACAGGATAATCAGAAAACAGAATGTCAGGTAGGGATTATAATCAGAAAACAAAACGTCACGGACGGGGTTGCAAACCCCGTCCGGCAGGAGGGTTGCAAACCCTGTCCGGCAGGAAGGGATTATAATCAGAAAACAAAACGTCACGGACGGGGTTGCAAACTGGGCTGATGAAAATGTCACAGACAGGCTTGCCAATTCTGATCCCGTTTTTATTCCGTCTATTTTTTTCAACTTAAAAATCAGCCAGTTATAAAATGACCGGAACAAAAACGGGATCAGCTTTCTGAGAGCATCGACAACATATTCATCACCCCAGTTGCAAACCCCGTCCGGCAGGAGGAAATACGCCATCAAAATCGGGATTATCAGCTCTGAACTGTGGGAAGAAGTATCATGAGAAAAATCCGATATTCACAATAATGGCGAAAAGTGAAAAGATTCTGTCAAAGTCGGGGGCATTGCTCCCGAACTTTGAAACGATCCGTCATTCCCCCATCTTATCTTTCCAAAGCATTCCTCGCGCCAATAGCCAGCTAATCTGATCTCAGAGTAGGATATTCCTACCCTGCAGGTAGGATATTTCCACCCATGAATACTCTTTCCACCCCATTGATTTATTTGTTCCCCTATTCTATGAAACAGGCAACAGACAGCACTTGCCTGCGAACCCCGTCCGACAGGATAATCAGAAAACAGAATGTCAGGTAGGGATTATAATCAGAAAACAAAACGTCACGGACGGGGTTGCAAACCCCGTCCGGCAGGAGGGTT
>JAOZLU010000183.1 GCA_029934695.1 Desulfobacterales bacterium
GTTGTTCAAAGAAGGACATGCGATGAAAAGGCAGAAATCCGGTTCTGATTAGGGGTTTCTGCTTTTTTTGCCCATTGACTTCTTTTCTGTTTATATAATGAAATGAGGCATCCTTCATATCGGCCCGAAAGTAGTTTACACTTTCTGCATTTTTGCAAAAAGCCGATTTTTTTCGGGCTGTAATTTTTTTATCAGAATCAGTATGTTACAGAAATCGAGAAAAATATGAAAAAATTTCATTTCAGCAAAAGTGTAAACTACCAAATGAAGGATGTCTGAAATGACAATTGGAATTTGGATAATTCATTCATCGAATTTATTTAAGGAGAATACAATGAACGAGGCAACAAGTATGATGGAAAAGATAATAAACGCTTCCCCTGAAGTAAGAGACGTTAATGACTCTGGAATTTGCATTCAGGAGTATACACCCAAAGAAATCAAAAAGTTACGGAAGTTCATTGAGATCGTCCAAGACGATCAGGAAAGAGCTGTTCTCGCTTGCTGGGGTAACCACAGCGAGTATTGCAGAGGCTATTAATAATGCCATCACGTCACCACATTTCGATGGCATTTTACAAGTGCTTATTTTGAATGGGGGACTTAATAACGGTACCGAAATATAGGTGAATGACTATATACGGTTGGGCTATACGTCTAACATAATAATTAAGGCCGGCTGAAAAGCAAGACCTTTAATAAGGTAGCTATGACCAAAGTTGTTTTATATGCATAAATAATCATCGGTTCGATTAGAAATATGGAGAATCTAAAAAAAACCATTATCCTAAAAAGTACCTTGGCGTGCAATTTAAGATGCAAATATTGCTATGAATTCAATCGTTTGAATCACAATAAACCCGATGTGCAAAACATGAGTGCAGAAACGACAGTGAATATTATTGATCAATTTTCCCGTCTGTTTCCAAAATCTATAATTTTATGGATGTTTCATGGTGGTGAACCACTCACAATCGGAACCAAGACTTTTAACATCATAGCTAACCATATTAGGGAAATTAATCAATCCCGCGATGTAACTTACAAGATTGCCTTGCAAACCAACGGAACCCTTATTAACGACAATTGGTGTATGGCCCTTAATCTTCACAAGGATTTATTTAGTGAACGAATTGTTAGTATCAGCATCGACGGTACAAAAAACTATAATGATGACGCCCGGATAACACAAGCCGGTGAGGGAACATTTGACCGAATTAAAGCCGGCATTGAGAAAATCCAATTGATAGGCATGAACACGACTACCATCTCTGTCGTTGGTAAACACAATGTCAAACACCCCAAAGAAATCTATCGATTTATCCGCGAACTTAATCCTCACATGGCCAAGTTTATACCCTGTTATAATTTTGATGAACATGGTAAAACTGAACGCCTTGGGATTCGTCCGCTCGAATATGCCGATTTCATTTGCTCAATTTTTGATTGCTGGATGCATGATTTGCCTACAATGAATGACGATCGCTGGCTGGTTATTGATCCCATAGCGACGATCATTGCATCGATTCGCCATTCCGTTGTACAGTGGTGCGAGTACCGCCGGGAAAAATGTGAGAATTTTTTGAATATTTTACCCAACGGTGATTTATGGCTCTGCGATACATTTAATCAGGATCTGCACAGGAAATCAGGTTATCGGGGCAACCTGTTTGAAATGACGGACGACGAGTTGATGAGAATCATTACAGATACCCAAGAGCTTTTTGATTACTTCCAGTTCAAGGAAGACCTTATGAGGGAATGCGATTCATGTTCTGTAAATGAAATATGCAACGGAGGTTGCCTACCATTAAGGCATGTCATGCGCACAATTTCAGATGAACTGGCGGTGGAACATTGCGAAGCGAAACGAAAAACCATACGCCGTATAAAAGAAGTGGTTGAATATGCGATGCTTGAATCTTAAAGTGACATATGAATGTTCAAACCGATGCAGTTTCTGCTTTTCATCCTATTTGAACGATTGTGCCATTTCCGAATATGACCTCACCAAAACGCTCGTTGAGGGACGGCAAAAAGGATGTGAAGGGATCGTTTTTTCAGGAGGTGAGCCCACCTTATCGCGCTCTCTTGTTAATCTGTTGAAGTTGTCGAAGGAGTTAAATTACAAAAAATGCATTATCCAAACAAACGGGAAAGGTTTGGTTGATGATGGATGTGACCTCGTCCAATATTTACATAAATACAGTCAAAAAATTGATATTAGCATTTCCTTTTCTATCCACGGGTCGACTCAGGAAATTCACGAAAAAATGACAGGCACAATCGGATCCTTTGAATGCCTGATGTCAGCGATAAAAAATATATATCGAACTAGCTGCTCCATTTATACGAATACTGTTATTTCCAACATCAATAAATCTGATCTGATCGCTATCATCGAATTGATTATGCCCTACAATCCCACAATCATGCAGTTCGCGGTCATGCATATCCAAAGCGGTGGCAACTCTTTAGCCCCAGCACTTATCGATTCCCTAAAAGCGATTCTGGCCCTGAAAGGAAGAATTAAAGAAGATGTTTTACGGACCGAAGGCATCCCTTATTGCCTAATGCGTTCTATGGAAGCCTGCGTGGGTGAAAGCTATTGGCCGACAACCCTCGATATTTGTAATTCCACTGAGAAGTATTTTGAAAACTTCGATCAGCTCGCAAGTGGTATGCGTTATAAACCAGCACAATGTCAGGAATGCATATTTGACAAATTGTGTAAAGGAATCTGGTATGAACACAGGGAAGAATTCGACAGTTTGAATGTCTTGCCCATAAAATAAGCAATGAGAACTCATGTTACAGGATTTTCAAACACCCGATTTCACTTATAGACTTCATGTCGATCAATTAGTATGCAACAAATTTGGACTTGCCGAATTTTTTGCATACAATTTTGAAGAGTTTCGCTTGTTACCCCTCTCTCGTGTTCTGGATGTCGGCTGTGGCGTTGGACCATTTTCCATTTTTTTGGCAAGTCAAAACATTCATGTTACGGGCGTAGAAATCAATCCGAAAGCCGTCGGGCTTTGCAGGATGAATGTTGAGAAATACGGTTTTTCAAGTCTGGTATCGTTGTTGGAGGACGATTTTTCATCGGTATACATGCACGATACTTTTGATATTATTATATCCAATCCACCTATTGACCCTACCTTGCCTTTAGATGATATGAATTGTTTAGCACAGGACTTGAATCTTCACCATCTTACCCCTCGTACTTTTTCCTACATCACCAATTCATGGCATGATCTTCATGGAAAGGAACTGTGTGATTACATATTTCTAAGGGGAAAAAAGCTGCTCTCAAAAAACGGTAACGTGATAATTATTTGCGGCAATACCGGATACGACATTCGTCAGCATGTCTGTTCTAAAGCTTATTTCTATGGGTATCAATTAATCAATGATATAAAAACTTTTCTGTCCACCGTTTCTGTGGGAATAAATGACAGTAGGCTGTTTGGCGAATTAATAGAAGCTCACATATTAGTATACTCATACTCATTGTAAAGGAACATAGGAATATGGAATTGTCGATTACTGGCGCAAGAAAAAACAACTTGAGAAATATCTCAGTGGCTATGCCTTTAGGGAAGATCATTGGGGTTACCGGTGTGTCAGGTTCAGGAAAAAGCACTCTGGCCAGGGATATTATCGCAGAATACGGATATCGCATTCATGGAGTCTCCGCTTCCAAGACCATTGCGGACTCCTTGTCATATAGCGGAATCTCAATGGTCGATCAAATCCGTAATATTCCTCCAGTAATTTTTATCAATGTCGTCAATAGTATTAATAACCCGAGATCGACAGTCGGGACTATAACTGGTATCAACGACATTCTTCGGCAAATGTTTTTCCAATTCGGCGAACGCTGTTGCCTTGAATGTGCCCGACCAATCAATGAAGATATTTTCAGCGAGTTCATAAAACGGAAAACGCAATACATCTGTCTGGTCGATATTCTTGTTGATAAAGATTATGAGGAAATTATCAATAGTATTTCTGATAAATCTTTAATTGTTTCAAAAAATTATTTCAATTATAGTAACAAATCCGTAAATAGCCTCCAAAAGGCGGCATTGGCTACAATCGGTTTTTCTGGGGGGCGAACCTCGGATGATAAATTGGTAAAATGGCTCAGAAGCAAGTATAAGCTTGAAACCAGAATTCAATTTCGTAACGCAGGCCATGAGGTGAACTTGTTAGCCGATACGCAGATCTACTGCTTTGAATGCGAAAATGTTATCGAAAAACTTACCTTGCAAAAATTTTCTTTCAATATTTTGCAAGAAGAGGGCGGTGGGGCGTGTCCGGATTGCAGCGGCAGCGGGAAAAGTTTGAGCATTGAGTTTCAAAATCTGATCGAAAACAGGGATAAGGATATTTTTTCCGGCGGGGTGAAATTTGTTAGTGTCAAGGGAATAAAATACACCACGGTTACAGAGGTTTTCCTGAAGGCATTCCTGTCATCACAAGGCATTCCGGCCGACAAACCGATCAAAGAATACAGCGACATCCAAGTTCAAAAACTTTTCTACGGGGATACCTCCATTATTAAATTCAGGGACAGGGTGGGCGGCCATAAAAAGGAGCGTTTCCGTGGCATCTGCAATTACTTGAAGCAAATCTACATAAACAGAAAAAACAAAAAGGCTTTGGAGGGTTTTGTTAAAGAGGGGCCATGCGCTTCCTGCCAAGGCTTGAGGCTTGACCGACGTTTAAAAGCGATTACCCTTATGGGCCTATCCATGAACGATTTTTTGTCGATGTCTTTGGATCATCTTGCGGAAAACGTAAATTCGTGCTCGCTTTCATGCAAGGCCCCTCGACTTCGCGCATACTTTACCCACTTAAAAGCTCTATTAGAAAATTATTCACATTTGTCTTGTGGCTATCTCGGATTAAGCCGGGAATGCACAACATTAAGCGGCGGAGAACTCCAACGCATTCGCATGGGCTTGTTTTTATCAAGTCACATTAATTACATGTGTTACATATTGGACGAGCCTTCATCAGGACTGCACCCTTGGGATATACAAAATGTTGTATCAGTCATTCAGGACTTGAAAGCTAAAAACAACACTGTCATTGTCGTTGAACATAATATTGAGATTTTAAAAGCCTGTGATTACATTATAGATTTGGGACCATTGGGCGGGGAAAAAGGCGGAACAGTACTTTTCTCCGACTATTTGACTAATATCGGTCAATATGATACCTTTACCGCACGATATTTCCTCATGGACCAGACTAAAGCTATCAATCTCAATTCATGCGATAGTGGAGACTGGTTATTTTTCCAGAACCTTGATATTAATAACCTCAAAAGGTGCGATGTTTCTATTCCCCGAGATAAGATAACCTGTATCTGTGGCATTTCCGGAAGCGGTAAAACGACATTTCTAAACGAAATTTTGTACAAAAGGACACAAGAAAATCCGGGCAATTATGGTTTTCGTGATGTAGTACATTTGGCGCAGCGAAATTCCATCCGCTCAAAGGCTTCTACTGTTAGCACACTTTTAGGTGTTGCACACAGCATTGCGACAGTATTTCACAAAGCGTATCCACAACTTCCCTCAAATTATTTCCTATTAAATTCGTTCAGCGGGAAATGTCCTATCTGCCGAGGAAAGGGGATAGAAACCGACAATTACGGTGAAGTCATTGGTTTTTGTTCTCATTGCCAAGGAAAACGATTTTCAGAAAATACTTTAGCCTGCCGTATTAACGGTTTGAACATTTATAATGTCCTCAATTTGACAATTGATGAGTTGTGTGGACATTTAAGGGACAAGTCCATTACCAATGTCCTGGAATTGTGTCAGCGTGTAAGCATAGGCTATTTATCATTGAACCGGAGCAGTTCCTCGTTATCCAAAGGCGAACTACAACGAATTAAGTTGGTCAAGGCTCTGCACGACAAGCAAAAAGGAACTCTATTTGTCCTGGATGAGCCAGATAAAGGACTGCATAATGCGGATTTTTCCAGAATTTTTAATATTTTCATCGAACTACGAGACTACGGCAACACAATCGTCGCTGTTGAGCATAATATGAGCTTTGTGGCAAAAAGTGACTACATTGTTGAATTTGGACCTGGCTCTGGCGATAAAGGCGGGGAAGTTATTTTCAGTGGTTCGCCTTCGGAGTTTAAAAAAAGCGGAACATCTACCGCCCGCAGTGTATTTGGTTCGCATACCGTCTCTGTTAAAAAAAGAGGCAAGGTAATCAAAGATTCTAAGAAAATGAGTTGGAGTTTTGAGGATCGCCCTATCGAATTGGTTCTCCACGCTGTGAACCATATTGATTTAGATAAAACAGATTGTGCAAAGTTATTAAGCTATGTCAATAAGTTATATCACCAGACTGCCATTCCCAATTTCATCAATGCGCATAACCAATTTACGAATAGCATGTCCATAAATATAGGCAATTCGGCTTATATTTATGGCATCGATTTTGCGAACTGCCGTTATAGAAGGTCATCCAGGTTGTGTACCCTGTTAGGAATTGATCGTATTCTGGCGCAGGAGTTCTCTTATATATTTGATTCAGGAAAGGAATACAATGCTGAATATTTGGCTTCCGTCTTCACAGCTACCTATAGGACGGGTAAATGTAAATATTGTGGAGGCAGCGGATGGATTAATACTACCAATACTGCTCTACTATTTACTGGAGATGAATTATCCAAAAATACCCTATCGTTCCTGAGAAAGAGTTCAAAGTTTTCAGTGATTAAAAAAGAACTGAAAAAACGTCACAAAATCATACTGTCGAACAAGTTAGCAGAAATGTCTGATTATGAGAAGACAGTCTTGTTCTACGGAGATTCTGACCTGTATTTAGGGGACGAATGTGGAAAATGGGCAGGATTAATACCATTAGTGCTTCGCAACCTCAAGTACTACCCCTGTAAATCAGTGGCTGATGAATTAAGGAAGGATAAGCACATCGAACAATGTTTTTGCTGTCAGGGGAAACTTTTGGATAACAAATTCAGAGAAGTCCGTTTACTAAATTTGACTTTCTCTGATTGGCTTCAACAAGAGGTTAAGTTTCTACTCAACAAATTACGTCGCAGCCATCTTAAGAAGGAAAATCTGAACAATATTGAGGCTATTTTATCCCTTTTGGTTGACTTTGGACTAGAAGAAATACATCTGTTCGATGATATTTCGACATTTGAAGATAAGATTCAAGGCATGATTAAAATGATTTCCCTATATTCATTATCCATCTGTCAAAGCATACTATTGATCCAGAACGATAACATATTATCTAAAAAAGAAAAGAGGTGTGTGGTCGAATTAGCAGAACACTTACAATCAAATAATACATTGCTATTCATTTCAGATTAAGAAATTTATAGTAAACCCTAAAACGCTCATTGAGCGTCTCCTATTCATAATGCTTAGACCGAAAGCTGTCCTTGTTTTCAGCAAGAAAATATTACCTCAATGAGTTCCAGCGATAACTATAGACTTAAACAAAAAGAATGTCAGACTTCAATTTTTACTAATCATTTAATATCAATAAGTTAAAACATTGACTACTGACAAATATTATGTTAAAGGCTCTATTTAGGTGATTTGCGAAAAAGATAGTACCCCTTTTTAGACCGGTCTGATCATGATTCGTGGGAAGTTTGGGGTGGAAGTTTGGGGTCGTACGAATCTAACAAACTGAGGTTACATGATATGAAAGCAAGTAAGCATCATTTCAGCTCTTAAAACCACTTTTTCGGGGTAAAAAGGAGCTTTTAAGAAAATGGCAGGAGCAGACAGACATCATATTCCGGGACATGTACGGCACATAACCCGCAGATGCTGTAAAAGAGAATTTTTCTCCTGAAATTTTCAGACAGAAAGCGGTGGCCGCACCGGCCGTCCCAAGCCGGGAAGCGGTTCGGGCTTCGTGAGTTTTCCAAGTCTGACCCAACGCCAAATTCTGACAGGCATTCCGACAACTGACCGGAATCACTGATCCCGAACATTCCGAACATATATTTCTGGCATTAATGATCTCAGCATATTATAAGGACTCCTAACTGGCGGAACAAAGTCACAGTCCGATGAGCAGAGAACATGAAACCGGCGAGGAGCAACTCACCGCACTGATCAGGCAGGCCGGTGATGAAGCCCGGGATCAAAGCGGCAGTCGCCGAAGGTCAGGAACATACATTGCCATGAATACAGTTATGAGAACGGCATAAAAACAAATAAAAATGGAATAAAAAAATGGACCTGCATATTTTGTCTAAAAAACTTGAAGACGGTCATGCCTGCTATTTATGTGAGGCGACTTTGGAGGAATACATTTCTGAACTGCCTGAAGATTATTACAGATATGATATCCAAAGAGGCATAGAGAGTAATGTTTATTTAGATAATCTGATTGATACAGTATTAAAGAACAGACATATCCCGCCAATTGTCCTGGTTGTTGAAAATAATGACTATCAGTACAGATCAGACGATGTTTCCGCATACAAATCCCTTAAAATAAGAAAATTCAAAATTCTCGACGGCTTGCAGAGAACATGTCGCCTGAAAATTATATGGGATACGATTCTGTTATTTCAAAAACTCCTAAAAAAAGGAGAACACCTCTGCGACGAAAGCAGATTCTCTCTGTCAAAAAAATACGCCAGAGAGCTTTATGAAATCAATTCTTCCGCAGGCTTGTTATTTAAGATTATTCATCATCATAAGAATAACACAGAGCCCGTGGAATATTGCTTTCAGAGAAATGAACAGTGGTTTGAAGTTTGGACAGATTTGCCTCCCAGAGAGCAAGTTCATAAGATGCTTCTTCTCAATGCAGGACATAAACAACTGAAGGTAAGGCATCAGTTGGAACTGCTGTTTCTGAATTTAATTCCTCGTCTGCAGAGAATCTCAGACGGACGTTTCACCCTGATTAGAGAAAAGGAAAAAAATTCTGCCGTATATAGCAGGTACAGAAAACAGGGGCAATTTCATTTTTCTCACATAATTTCTGCTATTTTATCCTTTATGGAATCAAAGCCGGTAACGCCTGACACCCATCTGCTGCAGAAGCTTCAGAAAGAGAGAACTGATACTGAGACGCGGTTACAGTTTTTTGACTATGACTATGAATTTTTTGAAAACCTTGTATTTCTTCTTACAAAATTGGATAACGTGTCCAAAGAGTATAATGAAACATGGCTGGGCAAAGAATCCACTCTGACAGGGATTTTCGGGGCATTGGGCAAGTATGAGAAAGAGAGTTCTCTGACTGTTAAGGCTTTGTTTGACAAGGTTGCTGACAAACTTCAGGCAAATAAGAAATTGTTGAATTTGGAAGAATATTACGAAGCATTCCGGTTCCTTGAAACGAGTAAAGTCAGAATAGGCAGTGTACATCGAAAAACTGTTTTCTCAGGCTTTTATGATTTTCTTGTGAATATGGACAGCGACGATTATACATCTATTAACTGGCAAACATATTTTGAAGAACGGCACGAAAGAAGAGTGGCAAATGCTTAAATCAGATTTACTGCATGAAAGCCTGATTTGCTTTTCAGAAAGCATGTTGCAGGATGAAATTATAGAAAGCTATCGTTCAACTATTACTGATGAGGCTATCCAAGAAGTTTTTGATGATCTGACAGCAAAAATAAGTGAAATTCTTCAACGAAACAGAATATTGAAGGAGGACGGAGAAAAGCCATCGTTAGAACCTGAATTCATAGACTATCTCAGAGATTTTGAAAGTCAGTTCTCTGATTTTCCAACATCATATACCAAACACCTTCAATGTGTGACTGTAATCATAAATAAGATACTTGAACTGACTGGTACGGATAATGAAATCGAAGGAGATATTGAGCCGAATGACTTTCAGCTTGTAATTAATGAAGATATCCCTCATACTCTCTTTTTTTCAGAATTTGACAGCGATGATATGCAAAATTCGATACTGCTTATTTCCACAGATGATTTCAATGATTTTGCCGATATTATTATGAATAAATTCTTTGCTGACAATATGGATTTCCTTTATCATTTTTTAGCCAAAATAAGACCGGAGCTTGACTTTCAAGGAAATCAGTATATACTGGTCAGACCTGAAAACAGTACAGATATGAACAAAGTCAGAGCATTTATAAAACTGAAACGAGTGTCAGACGGCCGACAGATTCATAACCCTCATCCATATAAGGTCGCGCCTGCCTTGCCGGCTGACCTTTGTTGGAATATTAACAATGAATACCAGCAATTCAACGAGATAATCGACATTTTAAGTGAATATAACAATCAGAGGGAAGATATCCTGGATAAATTTCTCAGGATGTATCATATCATTGAAAACTTCATGTTCAAGAATCCTATATGCGAACTGGAACAAAGAACAGGCGGGAATATGTTTTCAATAAGAGATTTCAAGAGGTTATATTCCAAAGTAAGCAAGGATGAGTTGGACTCTCTCAGACGTTTTATAAGAAAAGTTTTTGAAGTGAATTATGACACTGCAAGCAATTTTGGCCGTCATACCCGATCAGAATGGGATCGGTTTATAAATAGCCGGTCATCAGACCCCCATAGTGACATAGACAGTTTGCTCACTCAGTTAGGTGTTTTGAATATTAATCAGTTCTGCAACAATATCCCTTCTAACGAATTTCCAAATTTTTACAGTAAGACTGTTTATCAGTTCAGATGTTCAATTGTTCACAACAAAGAAACAGAATTTCATTTCACCCATTCAAATATGCCCCGTATGGTTCCCATTCTTTTGGAAAACTTCATACTGCCGTCTTTGGAGAAAATTGTATTCAAATTAGTTGTTGAAAAGAATCGCCTAATTTCATATTCACACCCGGTATTAAGATTATGGAAATAACCTGACTATCAGTAGATCAAAGCGCCGAGTGGGGTGGAAGTTTGAAGTTTGAAGCTTGGGATCGATGCCGTAAAAGAAAATTTTTCTCCTGAAATTTTCAGACAGAAAGCGGTGGCCGCACCGGCCGTCCGAACCCGGGAAGCGGTTCGGGCTTCGTGAGTTTTCCAAGTCTGATCCAACGCCAAATTCTGACAGGCATTCCGACAACTGACCGGAATCACTGATCCCGAACATTCCGAACATATATTTCTGGCATTAATGATCTCAGCATATTATAAGGACTCCTGACTGGCGGAACAAAGTCACAATCCGATGAGCAAAGAACATGAAACCTCTGTGTTCTCTGTGCCTTTGTGTGAGACATGTCGGCGTGTGACGCTCTGAAATTGCAGCCTCCCCAAATCCGTTATAATCAGGAAATATTTTGAAAAATTGAAGCACACCGACGATATATGGGAAGTGAAAGCAAAATGCGGCGGCAATGAATA
>JAOZLU010000778.1:0-2033 GCA_029934695.1 Desulfobacterales bacterium
GTCGTCCCATGACAAGTTATGTTGGGTGTTTATATTCATCAACATGGTTTCAAACCTTGGTCAGTTCTCTGATATTCGTTGGAACTACTAGGGATTAGGTTTAATAAGGATTACTGTGCCGGACGGGGGTTGCAAACCCCGTCCGGCAATCTGGGCTTGGGCGGTCAATGACGTTCAGCCATCATAATTTTCAAAATATTCCCTGAAACTGCGGCCCCCGCCTCTGGAATGTCGGCTTCTTTTTTTCTTTTTCCCAAATGTCTTCGCACATTTTCCCTTTTTCCCAAGTCTGGTATCTTCATGGAGATTCCAGCTTTCCTGGTCGCACCAGATGACATTTTTCCTGGTAAAAGCCTCCGACAAAATTTTTTCCTTCTGCAACTGACAGATTTCCTCCACAGACAGGCCGGACCACAGATTGTAACAGGTCATCAGATTATAGGTGTCTCCGTGCAATGCTGCTTTCACAACAACTTTGCGATTTGGGACCGCGTAAAAGATGTCTGTATTGAATTTGTCGGAAAAGAAACACGCATACCTGGGAATTTCTCCCCCTTCTTCAAGAATTTTTTCCACGATATTCAGATACACTTCTTCAATTTCATGGGTAAGCTCCGAACATCTGTCAAAAAGAGAACAGTTGGAACATGGCGGATCCTCATGCCATCCGGGTTTCAGAAACCGGCATCCGATATTATGAAGTTCAGATATGCATTGGTTGATCAACCGGCTGTCAAATGATACGATGCCTCTCCAAGATGTCTCTGCTGTGCTTGCAAAATGTTTCACTGTATGACTTCTGAGGAGGTGGTCTCTTTTGAAAAGAATGATCTTCAGTGTCTCGCCTTCCTGATGCGGACATCCTGAAAGGCAGATACGAACCGGTATTTCTCTGTAACGGATATGATTTGAATTCATTTGTTCTCTTTCAGTGAATTTACCTGCCCATAATATAAATGGTTTCTATTCTGTCAGTCGTCCTCAGCCAGCAAAACGTGACATGAATCAGCAACTTTTTCATTCAATCTGTCCTGTTCAACAGGTTGCTGGCTGATAAGCATATTCCGGAAAGCTGATTTTCAGGCTCATAACTGTCTGAAATCACACACAACTGCAAAATCCGTCAGAATCAGTTCTGTTCAATATGTTCGCAGATCAGCAGGCTCCCAACCATATCCGGCCATCACGCGATTCAGGATTAAGCTGAATCTGGCCATGGAACCGGTTTGGGGCCGTGTAAACTGCTTTTTGATTGCATCTGTCCTTCTTTCAACTGCCTGCCGGTCAGAAGCCTTGTCAGTCAGTTCCTGTTCAGCCATCTCTTTATAAGTCAGTCCTTCATATTTCATCCGAACCAGATCGGCATCTCTTTGTGAAATTTCCCCGAGGGTCAGCAGGGACTCATTGATGAGCCTCCTCTGTCGTTCCTTTTTCGTCCTGTTTTCTGATTCAGGCGGGAGATTCGGAGTTGTGACAATCTTTTTTTTGCGATTTTTGTCTATTATTCTCCATTTGAGAATTTTTGTGAGATATCCCCGTAATGAGGCATTGTGTTTCCCTTCGTATGCACATATCGCTTTGGCGTTAAGGAGTTCTGCCCAGAACTCACTGAGGACATCTTCAGCCTTATTCATCTCGTATAAAAGCTTTCGTGTGAAGCTTATAAAAAAGCGATGGTAAAGATAATAAAGTTTCTCTATGCTTTCTTTATTGCCGGAACGAAGCGCCTTGCAGATACTCTGAGCCAACACTATATCATTTTTAACTTTATCTTTTAACATACGGAAGCTTTCTGTTCACAGATCAGTTCGTGGTTCCGCGTTTAGGCGGTCCGACAAATTTGAAAGCACCTGAACGCGGAGCTGCAAACTTGTTAAAATTATTGTCACGTTTTACCGGGTTCCTTACGACTAAGGGGGCAGATAAAAAAACAGTCATTCTGGAAAATCTGACACCGCCTGAACTCGGAACTGCAAATTTGTTAAAATTATTGTCACGTTTTACCGGGTTCCTTACGACTAAGGGGGCAGATA
>JAOZLU010000778.1:2133-2867 GCA_029934695.1 Desulfobacterales bacterium
AAAAAAACAGTCACTCTGGAAAATTTCCGGCAATCATCAAATTGAAATTTGCACTATCTTTATAAAAAAAAAGAAAAAATGTCAAGCATAAAAAACACAAATTCTGACATGATCGTTGTCCTTTTGTAAAATCAGAAAGTTACACCCGGTGTTCAAGTTTAAACTGAGAACTGTCCGGTCATTTATTTCCGGGCCTTGCCAAAAAACATAAAGGAGGAATCACCATGAAACAGACTTTCATTCTGCTGACCTGTATGCTGTTGCTGGCATCTGTTCTTTTGCTGAATGTCCATATCATCCGGACGGATTATGGAACGGATATGATTATGAAAAAAAACATGACGTTTCAGGACACTTATGTGGATGCGCGCAAATGGAGCCTGGCAGATTATCTGTCTCATGGCTCAAGAATCCGTAATTATCTGATCTGTGAGAAGCATTATCCCCGTCTGCTCAGGCAGACCCGACAAAGAGCGGGTGCATCTGCTGACGCTGCAAAGGACGCGCTCAGATCGGCTGAAATATCAGTCCGCAAATGGATTTCTGAAAAGTTTGAATAACTTAATCAGGCCGGACAGATCAGGCCATAAGGCCGTCCGCAACATTTCCGCCCTGCCACCGAAACCTCAAACGGATAAGGCTGAACGGGCCCAGCGCGCTGTGCTGAATGTGATCGAGCCTTTTGGAGAGCGGATTTTCCATCACGACAGTTTCGCTTACCGTCCGGGACGCAC
>JAOZLU010000779.1 GCA_029934695.1 Desulfobacterales bacterium
GTGTAAGAAGTTCTGTTCACCTGCTCGATAATCATCTGTTTCAGCACTTTCAATATCCGGAAAATGTCAAAAATATCTTCCCGTGTCGCCAGATACCCGTCGCTGACAGCATACTCTTTTCCTTGGATGACCATAAAAAACCACAGTCGCCCGCGTACATGGCAGCCATAGACAGGAAACTGATGTTCATTGATTTCCTGGGCAACCAGCATCGCGGCGAGAGCCTGGGCCTGGGGATCGCCTTCGGGATCTTTTTCCTTTTTATATTTCTGGAAGCAGAAGTACGGTTTTTTGGGCCGGCGATATCCTGTGGCAATCATGCCGTCAGGCCTGCCACCCATCTCAGTTCCCTCAACCACACCGTTCAGGGAACGCTGGGCAAAGAGGGCAAATTTGCGATCATAGTCAAATTTCACCAGAGCAAAGAGCGGGCCGATAAAATTCATAGAGAATTCCTGCTCATTCCAGTCTTCCGCATGTTCCTGCAAATATTCCCGGAGAAGTGACACATACCCCCGTTCCTGTTCTGAAATTTCACTCTGCCCGCCCAGCCATGTCTGTAAGACGGGCATCTGCTTCAGGGGTAACGGTTTCAGGCCAAACATATCGTCCAACTGATCCAATGTGCAGTTTTTAAACGTCAGCATTGTGTGATCTCCTCATTAAAATCCTTACTCGTTCCCAGACTCCGCCTGGGAATGCGGATTGCAAGGCTCTGCCGTGTGATATCCTGTTCATATTTCCAGATTTCCGGATTTTTCCTGACAGACACATCATCAGGTTCCCCGAACACTTTCTGTATCAGATGTTGCGGGGGCTCCGAACCAGCCCATATCCGAATCATTTTTACAGTCGGATAGCTTCCCGAAGTTTCCCAGAGCTGTCAGCCTCGTCTTCGGCATTTATGATTTTATCCCGAATATTCTCCGGCAGCCATTCCCATATCGTGTCATAATACAATTCCCTGATTTCAGGATAATTTTTCTGTGCAAAACGCATGACGGTCTCTTTGTCCTCAAAATTCAGGGGCTGATGAAAAAAGTCATTCAATGCCTCAAGCAGCCTATATACCCGGATGATTTCATTCGTTTTTACCTTTGTTCTCATTCTGATTCTCCCTTATTGTCATCTGTTGCTTCTGAATGCGGGATTTCTTTCCCGCAGAACGACATCTCCTGTAATACCCTTTCTGTGGAACCGGTAAGAGGGTTTTTCACGACTTCAAACTCATCTGCCGACGCATCGAATTCAACATAACAATTTCCTCTTCCCCGTTTTATTCCGAACTCTCTTTCCACATCCCTCGGACTCCCGGGTTTTCCCCTGGCTCTGACTGTGAAAACCCGGTTCTGATCTCCGGCTCTGATAATCCCCGTTTCTCTTATGCACTCCATTCCTTTCCTATTTGTAAAATGACGGACTCTCACGGTCTTCGGAACCGCTGGATTGTGAAGCAGAATCGCAAACTTGGAGATGTAATCGGATATAATCTTCATATTATGACTGCCTGACGGCCGCGCCGAAGTATTCGGTTCTTTCTGATTTCAGCCGCTTTTTCAAGCTTTCTGTAAATTGGAACAGCCACCTTTGCCGAAATACGCTCGGATTTTCTTTGTTGTAACATTTCTGATCACTCCGTTTCGCAGCCTCGCTTTCTGACAGTCCGAGGGCTGTTTTCATAAGTCCCTTCGGGACAAAAAAACGGTTGGCAGTTGCCCGTACCTGACGGGATAACCTGTTATCTTAAATCTGACTGAGAAGCTCAAAGTACCTTTCACGACTCATTCCCGCAGTACGCATATTGTTTTTGATGATATCAGCATCAATTTCACTATACTCCGGTATGACAACCGCCCGCATGGCATCCGGACATGTCAGTATATGATGCGAACCTTTCTTGCGTTTGTACTGACATCCGTGCATTTGAAATATCCTGATCTGTGTCTTCCAATTCGTGGGTGAAATTTTCGGCATCATGCAATCCGTAGAGAATGTTGTTCTGAAACGATTCTTTTATGCAGAGGGACAAACATGTCCGTTCTCTTCTCATATCCGCATTCGGCCAGATAATCCTCCAATGTTCCCATATCCGTCATTTCCTCAAACTGTATCTCTATAACCTCCAGGAGATTGTTCCTTGCCTCATTCCGGGTCTTTCCCTGAGAGACAAAATCCAGTTCAGGACATCTTGCGACAAACCACTTTTTCTTTTCCCAAACCTCAATGGTGATATTCAGTTGCATAAAAAACTCTCCGGTTTATCCGGCAATGAATTGCCGGGCTGTTCTCAGTTGTTCCTACGGGAGTTGGCTGTCATGCCAGATCAGTGTCAATCAGAATTTTCTCAACTTCGGCCATAAACTGGCTGAACGGCTGTTGCTTCGGCTATCAGCTCGTCAATTGTCATTGTTTTTACCTCTCAGCAGTAAGTTCCGCCAACTGACGGCGAACGGTGCGGATGCCGTCAGCAGCAGTCTCCCAGGCTATGGCATCGGACTCCGCGTCCCAGGAGTATCCCTTATGTCTCGTCATCTGCTGCTCTTCAAATTCCTCAAAGCTCATGCTGTACTTCCGGGCCAGTTCCCGGCCTGTCAGGCTGTGGCGGGCAAGTCTTCTCCGATACTCGGCATCCAGCAGTATCCGCAATTTGATATCAATGTCGCCGACCTGATCAAATGAGAGGCTGTTCAGATGCCGGGCGACTCCTTCAGATACAGTGATTGTGACACTCATTTCTCTTTTTCTCCTGTAATTAATTAATGATGGAAACATTCTGAAAGTTGGTTATAGTTAAAATCAGGCTTATTCTCCCAATTAATCCGTGCAGATGCTCATCCCTCGCTTCGTTCCGTGTCGGTGCG
>JAOZLU010000780.1 GCA_029934695.1 Desulfobacterales bacterium
TTATAGATAAGATTGATTTGCAAGAATTCAATCTCATTGTCGGGAAAAATGCCGCCGGAAAATCAAGAACTTTGAATATTCTTCCATCTTTTACAAGCATGATAACCCAAAGCTGTCCTGTTTACAGAGGAGATTGGAAATTCACATTTATTGCTGATAATAATCAGATAATATATTACAATATCAACAAATTTGACAAATCGCTCAGGGAAAGAATATTGGTGAATGGAAAACCTGTCCTTGAAAGAGATGAGAATATAACAAAGTTATATTCTCAGACTAAACATGACTTTGATGAAATAAGTCCTCCAGATGATAAATTAGTCCTTCATGTGAGAAGAGACAAAAGAGAATATCCGTTTCTGGAACAGATTACTGAATGGGCAGGAAAGACATATACGTTCTGCTTTGGTCTGATTGGCCCGAATACTTCTGCAGGAAGTGACAGAGAAAATGTCCCGACTCTTATTGAGGAGCTGACTGATACGTCAAAAAAGAATATCATGGATGAATTTAACGAGATCGGTTATGATATTGAAAATTTTTATGCAAAAAAAGAGGGTGGCAAAGATATTTTATATGTCAAAGAAAAAAAACTGACTTATGATCTGAGACAAAATTTCTTGTCACAGGGAATGTTCAGAGCGATTTCGCTGATCACATTCATTCATTATCTGACAGACAGGAATATCGCCAAAACAATAATAGTGGACGACTTATGCGAGGGACTTGACTATGAGCGGGCCACGAAGTTGGCAAGACTGATTTTTGAAAAATTTCGGGACAAAGGCGTTCAGTTCATTGTCTCCTCAAATGACAGCTTCCTGATGGATGTCATAAATATTCGCTATTGGAACATACTGATAAAGGAAAATGGTCGTACTAAGGTATATAACTACAAAAATAGCAAAGACAAATTTGATGATTTCAAATATTCAGGTCTGAGCAATTTTGATCTGTTCTCTTCTGATTATCTGAATTAAGCCATGAGAAAATTTGCGATATTTGTGGAAGGCCAGACGGAACTGATAACCACAAGGGAATTCTTGCTAAGAGAGTTTGAATATGCTGTGGATATTGAGTGCACCTTATCCTTTCTTCCGCCGCCCCGCTGATTTCGTGCAAACAGGCTCCCTAAGTCTCCGCCACCTCAATCTGCCTTGGCTTCTCTCCGGCTGAAAAGATTTCCCACATCTCTTTATAGGCTTTTTCCAAATTCACAGCAAACCTGGGCGTATCAAAAAGCGGTTCTGTCAAACGATTCTTTGCAAGCTTCTGTCGTATCGTCTGAAGTTCGTCCGGGGTATTCGCCATAAGCACGGCAAGGGATTTGTATGCTTCCAGAGTGTGCGTGATCAGTTCCGGCAGACCAACGGCTGTGAGAATGCTTGATGAGACCCGGGATGCGAAATGATTTCCTTGAAGCGTGATCACCGGAAGGCCGGCCCATAGCGAGTCGCTGGTGGTGGTATGCCCGTTGTAAATGCGGGTATCCAGCGTCAGGTCTGCGAGCCTGTGACGGGCCAGGTGTTCGGCTTTTGGCAATATCTCGCCAAAAATGAGCCTTTCCGGATTCACGTCTCTTGCCTGGGCCTCCCGCCTTAAATGCGTTTCAGCAATACGGTTTCCCGGCAGAAGCCACAGTACGCTTTCCGGAACCTGGTCAAGAATCCGCATCCAAGCGTCAAACATCACCGGCTCAATTTTGTAGCCGCGGTTAAACGAGCAGAAGACAAAACCGTGTTCAGGCAGTCCGAAATCCCGGCGATTCCATTCTTTTTCAGCGATGGCCTGGGTATGATTATTTATCTGATAGCAGTGGGGCATGAATACAAGATTCTCGCTATAGTAAGCTGCATGGCCCGGGGCAACGATCCTGTCCGTGATTATATAATCGAAAAAGTCTGCTCCGGTCGTTCCCGGGAAGCCGAGATAACTGACCTGGACAGGGGCCGGGCGAAGCGCGGGGATACCGAGGGTATTCCCCTGTGTGTGGCCTCTCAGATCCACGAGGATGCCGACCTGATCCTCATGGATGCGTGTCGCAGCCTCGAGAAGAGACATGCCGCGGATATCAGTAAACTTGTCGCAATCCTGAACGATCCTTTTCCTGTAATAGCTATCGTCATCCTTTCCGTAAGAATAGCAGAAAATCCGGAATTCATCCCGCTTGTGCAGTCCGAAGAGGTTCACGACAAGATGCGCACCAGGATGATTATGAAAGGTGTTTGAGAGATAGCCCACAGTAATTTTTGAGGAACCGGGTTTTCTGGCGTGAGAAAAATCAACTTTCAGGCTTGAGACAAATCCTGAGACATGATCGCTCCATGATTTTGCAACTCTGAAATTACGGTAAGAATCGGCATGTCTCATAAGGTTCACAAACGGATCCTCAGCCGTTTTTATCCCGTTATCCAAAGCCTTTTGAGTGAAGTCATCAAGTCTGGCCGCCAAGTCGTCGAACCCCTGCCAGTCACAGGTTTGCTGTAACTGATAAAGAAGATTGTTGTATGTCGCCGCCATATTTGGGTTCAGTTCCAGGGCCTTCCGATAGCAGGAGATCGCCTCATCCAAATCGCCCTGATCTTTTATCACATTGCCCATGTTGTTGAAGGCAATCGCGGAATCCGGCTCCAATTCCAGCGCCTTCCGATAACACGAAACCGCCTCATCTGATTTCCCCTGTCCCTGAATGATATTACCGATACTGATATAAGCCTGGGATAACTTGGGATTTAACTTCAAAGCCTTACGATAACAGGAAACCGCTTCGTTCAATTTCCCCTGATTTTTAAGCGAATTGCCTAAGTTGCAGATGCTTGATGTTTGATGCTTGATGCTTGATGTTTGATGCTTGATG
>JAOZLU010000781.1 GCA_029934695.1 Desulfobacterales bacterium
TGGATGTTGGATGTTGGATGTTGGATGTTGGATGTTGGATGTTGGATGTTGGATACTGAAACTTTCATAATTTACAGAGGAGACAAATAATATGGAGCTTAAACAAAAGGGCGAGGAAGCCAATGTCGGCGGATTCAAGCAACTGATGATTTCTATGAAATGGACCACAGCAGCAGATTTTGATCTGGCTGCGGCTTATGAAAGCAAAGATGGCAAGCCGGGACTTGTCTATTTTGGTGAACTGGGCGATCTGAACGCTTTTCCCTTCATGCAGCTCAGTGGTGATGAGGGCGTGGGAGACAAAGGCGGAGACAACGAGGAAACCATGCGCATCACCAAGCTGGACGATATGAAATATGTCTGGCTCCTGTGCTGGGACTATGGAAAGGTCAAAGACGGTTCCGCAGCCCGGTTCAAGGACAGTGATGTTTCGCTGAGCGTGATGGATGATACCGGGAATGCCCATGACATAGCACTGGATACCGGGGACATGGGCAATGTTGCCCTGCTTGCAACCATTGACAATTCCAGCCCCATCGGTGCCAAGCTCATCAACACCAGCAAGGCCGGCACCCTCAAGGGCCTGAACAAACTTGATGATCTCATGGAAATCATTAATAGCTAACTGGCAGATACCGCGACTTGTAAATTCGTTCCCTTTTCTGCTCCCGGCGGATTGACAAATCCGACGCTTGAAACCGGTCGGGCTCGGATTTAGCAATCCGGGCCGAGCTTTGAAACCGGCCGGGCTTGCCGAGCAGAGTGAGGGGTGACGAATTTACAAGCTGCTGTAATTAAGGAATCATAATGGAACTCAAGCAAAAAGGTGCCAATGCAGTCATCGGAGCCTTCAAACAGATGAAGGTCTCTCTGATCTGGACATCAGCAGTTGATCTGGATCTGATGGCATTTTACAAAACAAAGGATGGTCGGGTCGGCGGGGTTTACTCTGACAATTATGCGGGTGGATCATTCGGAGATCTGAACCAGTTCCCGTTCATTCAGTTATCCGGCGATGCAGGTGTGGGGGCCGTGGGTGGTGACAATCAGGAGGATCTGCGTATCACCGGGCTGGATGACTTTGAGGAATTGCATATCGTTGCCGTCAATTTCACGGATGCGTCTTCCAACTCCGAAAAGGTTTTTGCTGACTATGACGCGCGGGTGGAAGTCATAACGGACAAGGGTGAAAGCCACACAGTGGCGTTGGATTCAAGACAGTCAGGATCAGTGGCAATACTCTGCAAGTTCACCAGCAGTTTCATGGGTGCTTCCCTGGTAAACAACAGCGAAGTGATGGGGTTTGAGAATTTCAAATCTTCTGTTCCGGGTGCTTCGGCCATCAAGCTTGCCTCCAAAATTGTTTTAAAACAGAAAGGGGAAAAGGCCAGTTTGTCAGGCAATGACTTTCAGGCCACACTCAGATGGAAGGCGGCAGTTGACCTTGACCTCCACTGCTTTTACCGCATCAGAGGAGCTTCCGCGCCTTCCAAAGGAATACTGGGCAAGCTCCTCGGCGGAGGCAGCAACAAAGAGGGGCATATCTATTTTTCCAAGCGCGGCAGCAAAACAAACTCCCCCTGGATTTATCTTGATCAGGATGCCGGCATCGGTGATGTGGGCGGTGACAACGAGGAAAACATCTATTTCACCCGCCTTGATCAGATAGAACAGGCCCTGATTGTTGCCAATATTTACAACAAGCCCAATGCCAATTTTTCCAGCTATGACGGTCTGGTCATTGTCCGGGGCGGGGGACGTGAAATTGAAGTTCCCCTGACCGAACAACAGACCGGGAGCTGGTGTGTCATTGCCCGGGTTGACAACAGCGGGGGATCACCCCAGTTGATCAATGTCAATAAAACCCAGCGGGGCAAACCTGCTGTCAGCCAGTTCGTATGAAGCGAAAAAGGAACGCCCCCGCGGGCGGAGGCCATGGTGCTTTTTAAAGATATCGAATCCCTGAGATTCGGATATGAGAGCAATCTGCTCAGGATCATTGCTGCCCAGCTCGGGTCTGAATTTCCCCGGATGGGCCATGACAAAGCAAAACATCTTCTGGATGCCCGGCGAAAGGCCCTTCTGGGGGATGCCGTCCGTGTGACAGCATATCTGCTGCCCGATGTTCATGAAGCCTACTGCTCCTGTCTGGATATTCTTGGCGGCGGTCTGAAAGGGGAACTGTTCGTTCAGCAGAGCAAGGAATATAATGCCAATGTTTTTGCCCACGGGAAAAAGTTTGATGTGCTCATACATTCGGCATTGCTGAACGATTTTAACAGAGAAGAACTGCGGTTTGTTTTCGGGCATGAGCTTGGGCATGTGGCGTTTGAACACTCGCGGTTTTCAGTACATGATATTCTTTCAGAGACCAAAGGGATCAGCCCTGACACAGCGAACCTTCTGTTCAGATGGTCACGGGCTTCGGAGGTGTCAGCCGACCGGGTGGGGCTGTTATGCTGCGGGAAACTGACCACTGCGGTGACAGCCCTGTTCAAAACAGCCAGCGGATTGTCAGACATTGATATGGATCGGATACTCCGCTCTTTCCGAAGGCAGTATGAGGACCTGGAAATACAGATCAGGGAAGTCAGCAGCGACCTCAGTTGGGTCCGCACCCACCCCATGATGCCGATCCGTTTCAAAGCCTTGGAACTTGCAGCTCTGGACATCGTTGCATTGAGAGGGCAGTCCGGGAGCTTCAGTTGGAAGGGGTTCCGGGCCATTGACCGGCAGATTGCCGACATCCTTGAGGCGATTGATGCGACAGTTTGATGTTGGATGCTTGATGCTGGATGTTGGATGCTTGATGCTGGATGTTGGATGCTTGATGCTGGATGTTGGATGCT
>JAOZLU010000782.1 GCA_029934695.1 Desulfobacterales bacterium
GGAGCCAGACACAAATCCTTTCTTACACACAATCCATATAGACCGCTCCGTCTGCACGGATCAGAGACAAGAAAGGACCAGATACCGTCAATGTCAGAGAACCTGAATCAGAAACTCATCGGATCTCCGTCGGCACCCGGTGTTTATCTTATGAAAAACGCCGACGGTGAAGTCATTTATGTGGGCAAAGCCCGAAATCTGAAAAAACGGCTTGCCTCATATTTTAAGAATTCCGGGCAGTCAGATATGAAAACCGGGATTCTGATTAAGCAAATTTCAACTTATGAAACCATCATAACCGGAACAGAACAGGAAGCCCTGCTTCTTGAATCAAACCTCATAAAACGCCACAGGCCCCGATATAACATCATTTTGAAGGATGACAAACGCTATCCTTCACTGCGCCTGGACATAAAAAGTCCGTATCCCACTCTTACCATGGTCCGAAAAACAGAAAATGATGCTGCGCTCTACTTCGGCCCTTTCACATCTTCCCGGGCAGTACATCAGACGCTTAAAATCATTCATGGAACATTCAAGCTCCGCAAATGCAAAACAAGGAACCTGAGACACAGGACACGACCATGCCTCAACTATCAGATGGGCGTGTGTCTCGGGCCCTGCTGTCTTGATGTGGACAAAGCAGCTTACGACGAGATGGTGAAAGAGGTGATGCTGTTTTTAAAAGGGAGAACCTCTGACCTTATCCGAAAAATAAAAAACGGGATGATGTCAGCAGCCAGAGCCAGGGATTATGAAAATGCGGCAATACTTCGGGACAGAATGTTCGCACTTGAAAAGATTCTTGAAAAACAGGTTTCAGTGACAACGGATTTTAAGGACAGAGATGTTCTCGGCATTGCCGGCACTCCTGAATTTTCGGTGATTACGATACTTTTTGTCCGGGACGGGCATCTTATGGGAACCCGTCATTTCCATTTTACAGAAACCCTGTCAACAGATGCGGAGATGATCGCCGCGTTTATCCGACAGTATTATGAAAAAACAGCTCATTTTGTTCCAAAAGAAATTCTTGCGCCGATATTCCTTGAAGACGCGGCTTTGACTGAAGACTGGCTGAAATCTGTCAAAGGGGAAAAAGTCAGTATTCTGCATCCCCTGAGAGGAGAAAAGGTGCGCCTTGTTCAAATGGCGGCCCGGAATGCGGAAAACGAGCTGAAAACTCTGATTGCATCCGCAGTTGCGGAAAGAGACCTGCTTGCCCGTGTTCAGAAAAAACTGAAGTTGAACAGAATGCCTGAGCGCATTGAATGTTTTGACAACTCCAATATTTCAGGAACAAACCCCGTGGCAGGAATGGTTGTCTTTGAAAATGGAAAAGCCTGTAAATCCGCGTATCGGAAATACAAAATCAGGACCGTCACCGAACAGGACGACTACGCATATATGGCCGAGGCCCTGAAACGGCGTTATGGCAAAGGAAACAAATCAGCGCCTTTTCCGGATCTTCTGATGGTGGACGGCGGCAAGGGCCAGTTGAATATTGTCATATCCGTCATAAAGGAACTGAATCTTGATGGGAGATTTGATCTTATCGGAATCGCCAAGAAGGATGAAAAGGCCGGAGAAACCCGGGACAAGATTTACAAGCCCGGAAGAGCCAATCCTGTGAATTTGGGCAGGGAGGAGGACCTGCTTTTTTTCCTTCAGCGGATACGAGACGAGGCGCACCGTCATGCGATCTCTTTTCATCGGAAACGCCGCAGCGAGACATTCATTCATTCGGTCCTGGATACAATTCCCGGCATCGGCGAGAAGCGAAAACACACGCTCCTGAAACATTTCGGCAGCGTGAAAAATATCGGAAAAGCAACACCTGAAGAAATCAGCACCCTGCCTGGCATGAATCGCAGCATCGCAGAGGCGGTGAAGAAGGGGATCGGAAACCAAGATAAGATATAGTACTCGTTCCCAGAACTTCCGCCTTGCGTGACATTACCGGGTTGTACGATGACATACGAGGCGGAGTCTGGGAATGAGGACAGGCGGAGCGTGAGAACGAGGATTTTGGAACAAAAGGAGGTCAGTTATGAGGCAGTTTCATTCTTACGGTCCTGTGGACCGCGAGCTGCACTTCTGCGTGGAACGCAGGGAACTTATCAATCAATGCACGGATTATCTCATCGGAAACCCTGACAAGGGGGGCCACTATTTCACAATATGGGGGCCCAGACAGACCGGCAAAACCTGGCTGATGGGCCAGGTCGGAGAGAAAATCTCACAGGAACACGGCAAAAGATTTCTGACAGCATATTTTTCCATGCAGGGACTGATCATGGAAGATCACGATCCTGCCGAGGTTTTTTTCAGATATGCCGCCAGGCTTTTCAGAAACGAATTCGGAACAGAAAAGCCCTCTCTGGAGAACTGGGACGACTGGACGGATCTTTTCTCCGCCGAAGTCGGAGTGCTGAACCGGCCCCTCATCCTGTTCATAGATGAGTTTGACAGCCTGCCGCCCGCTATGATTGACCGTCTGGCCAGACTGTTCAGGGATATTTATCTGAACCGGAGCCGTTACCTGCTCCACGGACTTGCCCTGATCGGGGTCCGGGCCGTCCTCGGAACTGACAGCGAGAGCGGTTCGCCGTTTAACATTCAGCGTTCCCTGCATGTTCCCAATCTCACGGAGAACGAAGCAGGGAAGATGTTTGCCCAGTATCAGGAGGAATCCGGGCAGAAGACAGAGCCGGCGGTCATGAGCAGACTTTATGAAGTGACGCGGGGCCAGCCCGGGCTGGTGTCCTGGTTCGGAGAGCTTCTCACCGAGAAATTCAATCCCGGCAAAGATATCCCCATCCGCATGGAGGTATGGAAGGAAATTT
>JAOZLU010000184.1 GCA_029934695.1 Desulfobacterales bacterium
GCAGGAATCCTTTCACTGACATTTTTTGCATTCAAAGGGATGGTGTAAGACAGCGTTACTGTGATCATATAAATTTTTTTTGGCTGTTGTTCAAAGAAGGACATGCGATGAAAAAGCAGAAATCCGGTTCTGATTAGGGGGGCGTGGGTTTCTGCTTTTTTTTGGGGCGGAATTTTTGAACAAGTTAAACCACTAAGAGCAAACTAACAGAACGGAATAACTTATGATAATAAAAAAAAACCTCTTTTTTTCAGTACCGATATATATTTGTTCTCTTTCAGATTTTTCTAACAAAAGAAAAAATAAGAGGAGAGAAGCTGGCTGAAAAATATGAAAATGTGAAATTAGGGGATGCTGTATTAACAATCCGGCAAATCCGCTATAAAAGTAAAATTTTATAGGAGAAATAATCAGATGGACAGTTTTATTGAAGCAGAAGAGACGATACTTGAACCCGTCAAAGGCAGGGAAATAGGAATTGATTTGGGAACCTGCAATTCTGTCGTTTCATATCTCGAAAATGGAAGAATAAATATTTTACGAGTAAAGAATGAAGAGATCATACCCTCAGCAATATTTTTTGAAAATCCAAATGAATTACGATACGGCCTTATAGCGCTTCGAATGGGATTTCAGTACCCTAAATCTGTAGCAAAATTGTTCAAAAGAAAATTAAAGGATAAAACAGGTAAAATAAAAATCGAATTTAGGGACAGGGTATCCAAAACTTACATTATTGATACAAATGTATTCATAGATGAGCCGGATATTTTGAAATACTTTCAGGAACATGATGAAATTGTCGTTTCAACAAAAGTTATTGATGAATTGTCATATCGGATGGAGCAGCCTGAAACTGAATTTCAGGCTAAAGTAGCCATCAATAACATTGAAGAATTTAAAGAAAGGCTGATTTTTGAAAGTTCTGATTCTTCACTCTTGCCGGAGGATTTGGACAGAAGGAGCAATGACAATTTAATCCTTTCGATTGCTTTTAAAATAAAGGATAAAAATCCTGTATTGCTGACATCGGATAAAGAATTTCAACTAAAATGCAGAGCTTATAATATCAGATTCCAATCCTTGAATGATTTCAAAAAATGTTCCGCCAATGAGCGGGAAGCAATTGAAATAACGGGAGAGGAGGCGAGTACTTTATTTTTAAGATACTTAAAGGATGAAGCCAGTAAGGCTATCGGCCCGGTTTCTTATGCTGCTATTACTGTTCCGGCAAATTTTAATAATGTTGAAATCGAATCCACAAAACGGGCTGCTGAGAAAGCCGGTTTTAAAGAAGTGACTATTTTAAAAGAACCGACAGCGGCAGCCATCGCTTATGGTTTAGGTGTTGAAGAAGATAAAAATATATTAATCTATGATTTTGGGGGCGGTACTTTTGATGTTTCAATAATAAAAGTGCAAACGGATAATACATCAACAGAAGATCAAACAGATAAAACTTTTAAGGTCATCAATACCGGAGGGGATGCAAATCTCGGAGGAGAGGACTTAACTTGGGAACTGATTAACTTTATTTATGATGAATTGGCAGAAAGTTTTGGATTGGATATGTACCGTCTCGAAGATAGCGGTTTGTCTTCAGAACAATACCTTTACAATGAAACAAAAATTTATGAAGAGGCGGAGCTTTCAAAAATCCAACTTTCTCAATTTAAAAAAACAGAGATCAGTTTTCCTGTATTATATACCGAGGAAGAACAAACGGCTTGGTCACTGACTGTTGCCAGAAATGAATTTGAAAATCTGGTCAGAGGTAAAACTAAAAAAACACTTGATGCTTTGGACAAAACACTGAACGAAGCAGATTTAAATGCAGAAGACATTGATATTGTAGTTTTAGCTGGCGGAACCTCTTTGATGCCATTCATTCAGGAGAGAGTCAGAAGGTATTTTGGGAAGTCTCCTAACTGTGAGAAGAACACCGCTACAGTTATTGCAAATGGGGCTGCTATTTATGCCAATTCCATATGGGGTAAGGGTGGCATTCAGCTACCAAAACCAACAGTTTATGAAAAAACTGTCGCAGATTTTGGTATTGAACTCAAAGGTCATAAATTTGATTGTTTAATTCCTGCCAATAGTGAATTGCCAGTAATCAAAGAAAAAGATTACTCGCCTGTAACAGAGGGACAGAAAGAATTGCGTATATCTGTTTATCGGCGAGATAAGCAATATCCGACAGAGAAGAAGATTTTTAATAAAGGAATTGATTATATAGATAAAATATCAATTTCTAATTTGCCCCTAATGGATACCATCAGGGTCAGCTTTGAGTTTAGCAGAGAAGATATTTTAAATGTTAATGTTAAAATTATCAGTGAAAATAAAGAATTAATAGACGCAGGAGAAGTAAGTATAAAAAAAGCGAGTCAAGACGGATGATGTGAAAGTTGTGAAAATAGGGGGTCTGTTATGAGCATCAATGAGACAAAATTGGAACATCTTGATTTTCAAGATATAAAAAAGTTAAACAGGGAGTTTTCTCTTCTTTTTAATAAAGAGAATCTTATTTCAGAGATTGAAAAAGAAGAAAATCTGAAGGATGTTGAAAACACAAGCAGTCTTATAGAGAAATTTATGTTAATCCCTTCCAAAATACCGTTTTATGAAAGATTAAACAGTCCTGATGAAATTGAGAGTCTGTTAAACAGGTTTGAAAAATTGGCTGTCAATTTGGAAACTTCGGTTGACCATATTGCTGAAGATTATGAACGTCAGTCTGAAAATAGTAAAAAGGCTGAAACGGTTAATATGATTTCCAGAATCATTCAACAATTTGTAGAAACAGTTAAATACCAGATTAAAAGATTTGATATTAAAAATGTTGTCACGGTTAATGATGTTCGATATCACTTTTATCTTTTTTTAAAGCCTCTTTTGAAAGAAAATTTAATAGAACGTGTTATTCCAGCTATTTTTATAGGGATGAGAAACGGAGAGGCTGATGATGTTTATGAATCACTTTTAAGAAATATTAACAAATTATTATCTGCTCTGGAGGTTCATACTGTGAGGATTGAGGCGGGCCAAAAAATAGATTTTGGAATTTGTGAGGTAATACCCTCAGACCAAGATAAAACTGATGATCATAAGTTGTTAGATATCGTAAAAGAGGTCGAACAATTGCCATATATTTTTGACAATAACCATGTTCTGGTTGAAGGAAAAGTGGTTGTCTGGAGGGTTGTCAATGGCTGACGGATTATATCTTGGAATAGATTTCGGAACAGCGACAAATTATGTCACAAAATGGGATCCGGAAAGAAATGTTGTTACCCCGGTGAGAATTGACAGAAGGCTGGAGGGTGATAATTTTTTCGACAATGTTATTTATTATGAATCTTCTGAAAACAGAGTGATCGGAAAACTGGCATTTCAAAGGAGTATTGACGATCCTTTGAATGTTGTTGAGGGGATTCGGGATAAACTTGGACGTGACAAGTGGAAGCAGATGATTCCGTCTTTAGGTTGCGAACTTTCATCTGAAGAAGTGACTGAAGATATTTTCAGAGAAATAAAAAATCGTGTTGAAGAAATTCATGGCGGCATCCCTGTCAAGGGTATTGTGCTTGGCATTCCTTTCTCTTTTCAGAGTGAAGAAATCTCAAGATTAAAAAGCGCATCTGAAAATGCAGGGTTAAGCATAATAAAACTAATTGAGGAACCTGTTGCCATAGCTATCGCCTGCGGGCTGTTTGACAAGATACCTGATAAAGAGAGGGAAAAAGTTCTTATTTTTGATTTAGGAGGTGAAGTGTCTGATATTACAATATTTGATATGATCAGGCAATCAAACAATGTCGTTGGCATTGAACTTTTATACACAAAAACTGATGCTCTGGGCGGAAAAAGAATTGAGGATATCCTCGTAAAAAAATTTGAAGAAGATATTGGTTACGAACTGGCACTGATACCGGATGAAAGACAGCGCAGAAAAGATCAACTGGCGTTGATTGAAGCAGCAAGAGAAGTAATACAAAATTTATGTGCAGATGAAGAAGATGAAGTTTTTTGTTCCGGTTTGGATAGCGGAAGGATATTTGAGAGAAAGATCAGTTGGAGAGAATTTAACGAATGGCTTCGTGGACATGGATTTATCAGCAGAATAAGAGAGATGCTTCAAGATGCACTTGATGAGGCAGGCGATATTGACAGAATCATTTTGGCAGGAGGTTCCGGCAATATTCCGCTCATTCAATCGGAAATTCAGAATTTTCTCGGTCAGCAGCCTGAACTCCTTGGGAATCCTGCTGAATTTGTCGGCAGGGGAGCGGGAATTTATTGCGGCGGGCTTTTAACCGGAAAATTAAACTATGAAATCATTACTCCGATTAGCGACAGCTATGACATTGGTTTAAAAGCAGGAAATGAATTTACTCCATTTATTAAACAGAACAATGAATATGGGATGTTTTCTGACATTCGGTATTTTAATGTAAGACAGGACAGGGAAATCATCATTGATGTATATCAGCGTAATTCAGGCAAGATAATGCTTGTCGGTAAAATCAGAGCAGACAGATTGCATTTGCCGGAAAATGTGATTGGTATTCAACTTGGAACAGATATTAACGGTGATGTTCTTTATAATCTTTACAAAAAAAATGCAGATGAACCATTTATTTCAGGGAGGCTTTGATGGCTAATATCAATATTTCACTAAAAGAAGATGTCGCGAAAAAAGCATTGGGTGATGATGAGGTTGCCATGAGGCGTTTTCGTTGTCTCAAAGAATGTTCTAATAGGGGATACAGCCAGAGTAAAATAAAGCATAAAAAAGATTTTGAAAAATTAGCCCGAGAATTAGGTGAGACAGTCGAATTTTTATATGACGCAGTGGATCGTTATAAATTTAGCTTCATCCTCGATGCTTTACGTGGTGATGTAAAAAAAAAGGGAGATAAATCAGATAAAGTAAAAAAGGAAGGAAAAAAAAATAAATCAAGCAGTGTAATAAAGAAGAAAAAAGAAGAAATCGCAGAAATCTCACGAGAGGCTGTGAAACATAGAAAAAAAGGTGGTGATGTGAAGAAAAATAATAACCTGCTAAATGAGATGTTAAATTCTATAAAAGAGCAGGAATATTCATTAACAATGATTTCAAACAACCAAGAAAGATTCGATAAGAAATATAGGGATGTGCCAAAATTGGGAGAGAAATTTGCTCTATTAGAACGCAATATGGGTCAGCAATTGGGTTCGGTTAGAAAAAAAATGGAGTTTCTTGAACGGATTCCGAATTTGATAAAATATGATGAACTTAGGGCAGAATATGCCGCATTGAACAGACGCATAAAAAAATTAGAAGACGCTATGAGTCGTCTCCTTGAGCCGATTCCCGATTTGAAGAGCGGAATAAAAGCTATTGATAACAATTTCTTTGAGCATATTATTGACAAGAATGTTTCCGAAAAACTCGACAGCATTGGGCGATCTTTTGAAACTCTGGAAGGAAGACTCGGACTGCTTAATGAGATTTATGAAAACGGAAAAGCAAATTCGGAAACAGGTTCTCAGGCATTAGAACATGACGAAGGTTCTCTTGTTCAGCTTTCAGAATACTGCCAAAAGGCACTTGATGTTCTGACAATAGCAGCACGCCATTATGCCAGAAATCAGGAATGTATATCGGAAACGGAATCCATGCCTGCGATGCAATCAGAAGATATTCGTAAAGAGCCTGTTGAAGAGAGACATATTATCGGTGAGAATAAAGTTCTAAAGGATTTAATTGAAAAATTCGCTGATTTAGATACACTTTTTAACAGCGACATATCCAATGATAAAATTTTAGCACATTTTCTGATGAATAAAGGATTGCATAGAAATGAAGAACTATCACGGGGAAAAGAAATAGAAATAAACCCTTCAAACAGAGAGTCATTTGAGTTGAAAGCCGAATTCAGAAATGAAGGAACATATATTGTAAAACAATCCTGCTTTGAATTTAATGATGATATCATTCGCAGAGCAAAGCTTGAGATGAAGGAGTAAACATCGTGCTATCCAAACCGCCACCATATTTTTGCGGTATTGATCTGGGTACAACAAACAGCACTGTTTCTGTCATCCGTTTGGAAAGTGATGACCCGATGAAAAAGCTGGAAACCCGACCAATTTACCAGCGTGACGAGAATTACAGGTTCAATAAAACAACTGAATATCTCCCTTCGTGTATATATTTTGATTTAGATAACAGGCGTGTGTTTACAGGTAAATATGCTAAGAGCATCTACGCCAGCGGTAACAAACCCATGCAAACGATCCGGTCCGTAAAAACACGAATTGGCGGGGAATCTTTGATTGAAGTGCCTAAGATAAACAACATTGAAGATGTTCAATATATTGACATCGTTCAGTGTTCCGCCCTGTTTCTTAAAACCGTCCGACAATCATTAAAAGATCAGTTTAATCAGGAAATTGATGAGGCTGTTATCACAGTGCCGGCCGCTTTTAATACAGACGAGAGACAGGCAACGAAAAACGCTGCCTTGCTGGCAGGATTCAGAAAAGTTGAAATTTTGGATGAACCCACAGCGACGCTGCTTTATTATCTCAACAGCGGCGGAGATTTTTTGCTTAACGACTCTGTTAATGACGGATATAAATTGGTTTATGATATCGGCGGCGGAACTTTGGATGTCAGTATTGCAAGAGTTCTTGAAGACAGTTCAGGAGACTTGGAAACAGATATCGTCGCCCGTTCACCGAGGATGGATCTGGGTGGCGATGATTTTGATCAATACTTGGCTGCCTATTTTTTATCTGAATTTGAAAAGGCAAGAAAGTCAATTGAAGACAGAACCAAGGAAGACCAAAGCCAGATTATTGCCAGGATTGTTTCTCAGGCGGAGAAAGAAAAGATCGAGATGAATGAGGCCATTAAACAAAAGCTTCATAATCCAAGACGGCTTGAAACTTATAAAAGATATGTTGATTTTGAAGTTGTCAGCGGGATGTATATCCAAGACCTTACTGTTACAAAAAAAATTTTAGATGAAATATATTCTGATTTAGTCAGCACGGAGATAATAAAGCCCGTAGAACAAACTCTGAAGTATGCAGAACTTCAGAAAGAACAAATTTCAGAAGTAATCATTACAGGAGGAATGTCCGGTTATTATGCGGTTGAGGAATCTTTAACACGGTTTATGGGGGCAAACACGAAATTAATTCCCATTGACAGTGTTGCATCTGTTTCAAAAGGAGCTGCGATTCATCATTATAATCTGTACTATGAAAAGCTCAAAAAGATAAAACTAAAAGACAGAATGTCGGATGACACATACATCAAAGTAGGGAATGAGTTTAAGATGTTTTTCCCAAGAACAACCGAGCCAAACACAACAGGAACATTTGAATATGTCGTACCCGAAGATGGTTTGGCTGAATTTTCTGTTTTTTTGTATTACGGTATAAATGACAAGCCTGACAATCTCACAAAACTGGCAGGAAAGTTTTTCCCTTTGAAACAAAGACTTAAAAAGGATCAGTCGATTCATATTAAATGGACTCTTGATAAAGATAAAATTATTTCAATCGAAATCCTTGAACTTGACGGCAAATTGACCATTCAGAAAGATCAGAACTACATATCGGATGAGATTGAGAGTAATTTTATCCAAACTTTAGAAATAAATCCAGTATGATGAGTGAAATAAAATGATTGACAGAGATTTGATAACCAAAACAGTTGAACGGATCAGAGAAGCTCTGAATCGCAGATTTGAAAAAAATGCAGAGTTATATATCTCCAATCAGGATATACAAAAGATCAAAAATTTATTGTGGACTTCAAGTTTTGAGACCATTGCAAAATGGTCTCAAATGCAGAGATATTCTCCTGAAATTCTGGCAAAAGTTATTTTGAAAAATGCCTGGTTAATTCAGGCTGTATCCCCCAGAAAAATGGAACGATTGATGCCTGTTTTTAATAACTGTAATCCAAAACTGTTTTCCGAAATCATGAAGGAGGTTATCGAAAATAAGATTGATACGCCTCTCAATTTGGTAAGAATGTTGGAGCCTTTGTATTATGATAGTGTTGAAATGGAGAAGTGTCAGCAAATATTAGATAACGGTCATAATGACATAAAAATTTTAGAAATCTGTTTCCGCAGAATTATCAAAAGGATTTCATTTGCAGAAGAATTGTATGAAGAAATCAAGAAATACTTTGGGATGTATCCAGAATCAGAAAATATCCGGGAAGTAGATGTCAGTCATCTAAAAACGGAGCAACAAAAACTATTTTTGAATACGATATTTAAGAATGAAATTATTGACAGTGACACAGACCAGTGGGGCTGGATAGATATTTTTAATAAATTTGGACAGACAGCTTTTGATTTGGCGATAAATTATCTTTCGGGGCTTTCAGAATTTCGTAACCCAAATCAAAAAAGAGTCGTCAATTTAATCATTGCCAGAATCGTAAATTCGGACGAAAATAATCAACTCTTTACAAAGCAAATCGTAGAACTTTACGAAATTAATCCAAGTATCAGATTTAGTCTGACGCTTGGGCTGAGAAAAATCAGAACCCGTCAGATTGCTCAAAATCTCGTTAAAGAATTTCAAGAAATAGGAATTCCTGAAGGCGGACGAATTCAAGATGTTGTAAATGAAATTGAAACGGGAGAAAGAGATGAATTGATAATTCAAACAGTTGATGACATTTTTGATGAAATTAATGGAAGACCACATAGACACCTAAGATACGTCAGCAGAATATTTATGAGAAACGAAAGATTTAATACATTATTTGGACAATTATTTTCAAAAAACTACTGCAATGAGGAACTGATACAGAAATTTGTCATTGAGGTTATAAAAAATGATGGAAATCGTCTTATTGACATCGCTTTGACACATTGGAAGAAAGAACAGAAAGAAACCCTCAGAGACAGATTATTGAACTTAATAAAAGAAGAACGGTTTGGCAGTTCCAATGTTAAAGAATTTGTTTTTGAAAATGATTTTGAAGTTTATAAGACTATTTACGGCAGAGGTATGTAATTATGGCGATTTCCGTAGGAATAGATTTGGGGACAACGAATTCTGTGTGTTGCAGTTTAACAAATGGAGACTTTGATTTTTTAAAGTTCAGGGGTGATGAGCCGCTTTTGCCTTCAGCTATTCTATGGCGGGAAGGCAAATTAACCGTCGGAGAGATGGCTCGGAAAAAATCTGTGATTTATGCAGAAAATTTCATCAAATCTTCAAAAACATTTATGGGTGATCCTGGAAAACAATGGGTAATTGAAGGAAGAATATTTTCTCCTACAGATGTTGCCACAGAGATATTAAGTTATATCAGAAGAACCTTCGATACAAACGGGGAAATTACAGCGGTTATAACAGTTCCGGCTTATTTTACCTCAAGCCAGATTAATGAGACAAAGATTGCCGGTGAAAAGGCAGGCTTTAATGTTAAACAAATTTTCCCTGAACCTATGGCGGCAGGTATTGCTTACGGATTTGAAGAGCAACTAAACGAGAAAATTGCTGTAATTGATATTGGCGGAGGCACTTTTGATGTTTCGATTTTAGAAACAGAGGGAAATTCATATACAACACTTGCTATTGACGGAGATAATAAACTCGGGGGAGATAACTTCGATGAGATTATTCTGGAATTATGCCTTAAAAAAATTCGTCAGACAGTCGGCATTGATCTCTCAACTTATGAAAGGTCAGGGCTTTCCAAAGACGATTTTTCCCAAGCCAGACAACGACTGATTATAGAAGCTGAAAAAAAGAAAATTGAACTGAGCAGTGCTGATGCAGTTACAATTGACATTCCTCACCTTTTTAAAAATAAGCATTATGATTTTTCAATCGAAATATCAAGGGAAGCGTTTGAGAATGCGGCAAGTACCCTTTTAAGGAGAATCGAGCGCAGAATTGATAACTGTCTGGGGGAAGCTTCAATCGCTCCGTCAAAAATTGATAAAGTTATTTTAGTTGGGGGAACAACTTACATACCAATAATCCAAAATTATATTAAAGAGTTCTTTAGTAAAAATCCCTATTCTGACAAGGATTTGTCGAAATTAGTGGCTATGGGAGCTGCTATAATTGCAGATGCGTATTCTATTAAAGAGAAGACCGGACTTCAGCTACCAGTAGTAACAGATATAATATCACATTCATTAGGTATTGAGCTTTTTGGAGGAAAATTTTACAAAATATTAAAGAGGAATGAATTCTATCCTGTTTCAATATCTAAAGTTTTTCCTTACCCTGGTGAAAACCCAGATAAGTTTGTTTTGAATATATTTGAGGGAGAAAATGAATCATGCGCTAAAAATGTCTTTTACGGACGTCTCAATTTAGGAGGGATTGCGGATATCAGAGATAGAAAAGCCAAAGTTAAAGTCACATTTGCATTTGATAAAAATCGAGACTTGCATGTTACAGCAGAAGATGTGAAATCAGGAGATAAAAGATCAAAAACGATAAAGATTGCCAAGGGTGTGAATCCTTAAAATGCGATCATTTACAAATCTTAAACGCACCTTTTCGGACATGAAAATGGCCGTTTAAGGACAAAAAAACGCCTCGCAATTTCGGCAGGCTCAGTTGCCAGACCGCAGGCTCAGTACTCAGTTGCCAGACCGCAAACCGTGCTACCCGACTTCGGAGGAGTGCGAAGCGGATGATCCCGCAGAGTGTCGTCGAGTAGGGTGTCGTCGAGCGGGGGACGCAAAAAAGCGCTTTTAAGAAAATGGCAGGAGCAGGCAGGCATCATATTCCGGGACATGTACGGCACACGGCACACAACCCGCAGATGCCGCAAAAGAGAATTTTTCTCCTGAAATTTTCAGAAAGCGGTGGCCGCACCGGCCGTCCGAACCCGGGAAGCGGTTCGGGCTTCGTGAGTTTTCCAAGTCTGATCCAACGCCAAATTCTGACAGGCATTCCGATAACTGACCGGAATCACTGATCCCGAACATTCCGAACATATATTTCTGACATTAATGATTTCAGCAGTCGCCGAAGGTGTGTCCCGTGGTCAGAAACATATTGCCATGAACACAGTTATGAGAACGGCATAGAGGTCTGTAAAGCCCCGTGAGGTGGCATGGTGCCCCTACGGGACTTGTGACGGGGCTTCGGGCCTGCTTTGGAACCGGAGCAGGTCTGGCGAAAAGAACTGAACCCGAATTATGATGAGGTCGGGAAGAACTGCTGAGGAACTTGGCTGGTATGAATTTTATCTTTGAATGGGATCAGAGCAAAGCTGAAA